>JBLFWJ010000115.1:0-10835 GCA_047611425.1 Bacteroidia bacterium
CCATGCAGGCCACAAGTCTTCTATCCGTGAACTGATCTTTCACCGCACCTGTTGTCGCCTCCAGCTTGGAAGGTGAATGAGCAAAGTCTTTAAAAACCGAACTGTTTTCTCCTTCAGCAACTAACTCCAAACGCATAGATGCACCTTTAAAAGTGCAAATGGCTTCATAAAAGAGCTTGTCGGTGACTCCGATGTTATTGCAAACCAAACGGGCACCTTCCAGATTCATCAAATTGTGAAGGCCAAAAACCTTTAATGGGACTTCTCCAATACCAGTTAATAAAACGGTGATACCATTCCTATTCTCGTGAGTAGGAATACCATAAGGCAATCTGTCAACCGTTACATCTTCATCTTCTGCAACAGCCTTTACTTCTGCATCTTCTGAACAGTAAATCAGTTGCCCTCCTTTCTCGATTAGGTCAACGAAAATGCTGAACTGCTCCACATAATTTTCGAACGTAGGAAACACGTTAATGTGATCCCAACTTATACCGCTGATCAAACCAACATCTGGTTTGTAGAGATGGAACTTGGGCCTGCGATCAATTGGTGAAGACAGGTATTCATCACCCTCAAGAATGACAACAGGAGCATCATCCGTTAATCGCACCATCGTGTCAAAGCCCTCTAATTGAGCTCCAACCATATAATCTGCATCCACATTATGGTGATGAAGAACATGAAGAATCATGGCCGTGATGGAAGTTTTACCATGGCTTCCTCCTATTACAACTCGCTTCTTGTTCTTCGTCTGTTCGTAGAGATATTCTGGATACGAGTAGATCGGCAGATTCAGTTCCTGTGCTTTCAGTAATTCAGGATTGTCAGCGCGAGCGTGCATTCCGAGAATAACGGCTTCCAAATCTGTCGAGATTTTCTCAGGAAACCATCCTTGAGCATCTGGCAGTAAGCCAGCGGCTTTCAACCTTCCTTTTGAGGGTTCAAAAATCTCATCATCACTCCCCGAAACGGCATAGCCTTTATGATGTAAGGCCAAAGCCAAATTGTGCATGGCGCTACCACCAATCGCAATAAAATGTACCCGCATATTGAGTTAAACCAGAGTTAACATTGCGAGGCAAGTTATGTGAATCTACAAGTTGGTTAGAGCCAGACTAAAGGCATGTTATCACGGACTTCTTCTTAATAACTCATGCTCAATCAGCATGGCGATATTCAGCGCTTTGCAGCGGTAGCGAAAGTGAAATAGTGAATTCTTAGAGAGATTTTGAGCTAGTGAATTCTCAAATGCCGACAGCATTCCAGCGTGGAAAAAGTAGCCTTCGGAATCATTCACAACCTTCTTAGCGTCTAGACTTGATTCAGCCTGATTCAATTCTTGTACACCCAATAAGAGCTTGGCGTTTACTGCTACCAGCTGATTTAAATGAGGCAAGTTGGTTGCAAGAAGATCATCCAAGTCGCGCACAAGTTTCTCTCGATGCTTTGATAAGCTAATCTGAGGAAACCTGCGAATGAGTCGAGCGACATGGTATATGATTAAATCAGGTTTGGGATAATTCGCTGCTGCATAAAACGGTGCAGAAAGATGGTATCCGTTTTCAATTACACCATCAATAAAAGCGATGGAATCCTCAACAATCGATTCTTCTACGTTTCTTCCTTTTAGGAATAAAAGCGCATTGCACATCACCACTGCATCAAACTCGATGCGCATTTTTTCACCGAAAAAAGTGCTGATTGCACCCAACTCTTTAAACTCTGACCAAGTGTTTTCAATTGGCTTCTTGCTCAGGTTTGCATGACTAGAAAACAAGACAGTCAAATCATGTACTTCTTTTTCAGAATGATTAACGAGTAAATGAGCCAATGCGGTATCATCGGCATCATCCGGTATACGAAAATGCTCGAATTTTCTCATGAACAAACCATTTGGAAAATGACGGGACGGCTTGGTTTGCCAAAAGTTGTAAGTCGGCTTACCGCCCTTGTTTCGGAATAGTGGAATAATGGAGCTTGCAGCTTCAATAATCGAATTCGCGAGTTCTCGTTCGGCATCGCTCATCAAGTCTAAATGAGACTTTAACGTGTACGCAACTGTAGCTGTAAAGAACAGATTGTCATCCTCCCTAGAATATGGAAGAAACGGGTGATACCGTTGAGAAGGAAAAGATCCAGTTGGATAAACGCCCTCACCATCTGAAGCTAATGCTTTCAGCTGTTCAAGTAGGCCTGTAACTGCGGATTTTTCCAAGACCTATGGGGATTAATTTGATCGCTTGGCCTACAAGCAATAGATTACTTGAAGTAACTGAAGTCGTGACCTGATTCCAATTGCATCAAGAATTCATACATCAAATCAGTAACGGATTCCACATCATTTTTGTGTACCGTTTCAACCGTTGTATGCATGTATTTAAGCGCCAAGGAAATCAATGCACTTGGCACTCCTTCTGCAGAATATGCAAACGCGTCCGTGTCTGTTCCCGTTGCACGAGAAGCAGCAGCACGCTGAAAAGGAATGTCCTTTTTTGTAGCTGTGTCAATGATCATTTGCAGCACATTATTGTGGACTGCAGGGCCATACGTCAAAACGGGGCCGAGCCCTGCTGTCTGATCTCCTTGTAGTTTCTTCTCATACATAGGAGTCTGAGTATCGTGACACACATCTGTAACAATTGCCAAGTCTGGTTTGATCCTTCTAGAAATCATTTCCGCACCTCTCAATCCTACTTCTTCTTGAACAGAGTTCACGATGTACAAACCAAACGGTAGCTTCTTTCCACTCTCGTGAATCCTCCTTGCAACCTCAGCAATCATATAACCGCCTATGCGATTATCCAGTGCTCGTCCAACTAAGAACTTATTGTTCAGTTCCATCAATTCATCTTCGAATGTGATGACGCAACCAACGTGAACACCCATCTTCTCCACTTCCTCTTTATTATCCGCTCCTATGTCGATGTAGATGTTTTCCAGTTTTGGTGTTTCTTCTTTTGAAGGAATGCGAACATGAATTGCTGGCCAACCAAAAACGCCTTTCACAATGCCTTTAGGCGTGTAAATGTTTACACGCTTGCTTGGTGCGATCATGTGGTCAGACCCACCGTTTCTACGCACGTAAATCAATCCTTCAGGAGTGATGTAATTCACGAACCAGGCGATCTCATCAGCATGCGCTTCAATCACAACTTTGTAATCTGCTTCTGGATTGATTACGCCAACTGCAGATCCATAAGAATCCGTGAAATGGGTATCGATGTAAGGTTCAATATGCTTCAACCAAAGCTTCTGTCCTGAGGATTCAAAACCTGTTGGGGAAGAGTTGTTTAAATAGCTGTAAAGGAAATCTCTGCTCGTATCGTTCATGTTGTCAATTGAAGGATGCCGAAGATAATATATCGTCTTGAAGTTAATAGTGCATCCGAGTGGTCGTTTAGTCGTGGCTGACCAACGTTTTATTGTCAGAAACGGTTAATTGACGACAAGCACTTTCTGAGAAGAATTGAATTTCCTTTGAACATAACGAAGTATAAAAACAGTTGCTTTCTGTAAACTTTTAAATGCCTCCATTGATTTTCATATGCAGACGAAGCTGGAATCAAATTATCATTCATTTTCCTAGCCATTGCCAAATCAGGATACTTCCGATTCAAAATTCTTAAAGGCAATACCAATTTTCTATGAACTATATCTGGTCTTCTTCTTTCCAACTGATTCTGCCAATTAACATGAATCTTGCCTACTTCATTAAAATAATTCTTCAAACTGGGATCACTTTGAATCCTTGCTTTTTCAGGAATAAGACCGTCAATAAATTTGCGATGACTATTCACTGGCAAATTTCTTAGGTCATTCAATTCATTGTATTTGACAACGAACCCTTCAAATTGAACTAAAGTTTTTTCATGCCACTTGTCAACGGCATATATGGTTTCCCAAATCTTGTTGAACGGTTTTATTTTTCGCGATTTAAAGGCACCATAAAGGTTTTCAGGTCCAGTAAAAAAGGCCGTGTAACATTCTTGATAACCAATATCCTCGAATAATCGAACTGGATATAAAGTGACCGCAGCAAAATAGAATTCTTCTTTTTTATCAATCCTTACAGTCTCAGTGGATCTGAAATATCCTTCTGCCTGCTTTCGAATCTGTTTAGAGAGTACCTCGGTAGTGCGGTTAAAATTCCTTCGTTGATTTTTCCTATTTAGATATTTTTCAATCTGTCTTGCAATCCATTGAATTAAAAAACCAAGAATAAATACGGTCAACGTAATCAATATCGTTGCCGAGGTTCCTGTATCAATATTGAAATAGGACCTTATTAAAGTCTGCAATTCCTCCATTCGATAATTTAGCTATTTGAAAATAACAAAAAGCCCGATCAACACTTGTTGTTCGGGCTTTCAAATTCAATTTAAACGAAGCTGATTACTCTGCTCCTTCCTTTTCAGGACGAGGAAGTAGACGCTTGCGAGAAAGCTTCAGTTTTCCGGTCTTCTGATCCATTTCGATCAACTTAACCTCAACCTCATCACCTTCTTTCAATACTTCTTCAACCTTCTCTAGTCTTCTCCACTCAATTTCTGAGATGTGAAGTAGTCCGTCTTTTCCTGGCATGATCTCAACAAACGCACCGAAAGGAAGAATTGACTTCACTCGTCCTTTGTACACCTCGCCTACTTCTGGAATTGCTGTGATCGCTTTGATACGGTCAACCGCGCTTTCGATAGATTGCTTGTTGCTTGCCATAATCTGGATGTGTCCAACTCCATCCTCTTCTTGAATGTTGATGGTAGCACCAGTTACTTCTTGCATTTCCTGAATGATCTTTCCGCCTGGTCCGATAACCGCACCAATCATATCCTTAGGAATTTGCATTGCCACAATCCTAGGAGCGTGATCCTTGAAGTCTCCTTTCGCAGTTTCAAGCGTCTTGTTCATTTCACCAAGGATGTGCAATCTTCCTTCCTTAGCCTGAGCCAATGCTTCGGCCAATACTTCGTAAGGAAGTCCGTCAACCTTCATATCCATCTGAACTGCCGTGATACCTTTTGTAGTACCAGCAACTTTAAAGTCCATATCTCCCAAGAAATCCTCGTCTCCAAGAATGTCAGAAAGGATGGCATATTTTCCTTCGTCATAGATAAGGCCCATGGCGATACCGGAAACACCTCCTTGCATCTTAATTCCTGCATCCATCAATGCCAATGATCCAGCACAAACTGTTGCCATTGAAGATGAACCGTTTGATTCAAGAATCTCAGAAACGACACGTACTGTGTAAGCATTGTCTTCTGGAAGAACCATTCTCAAAGCACGCTCAGCCAAGTTACCGTGACCAATCTCTCTTCTACTTGTTCCTCTTAGGAAACGAGCCTCACCAGTTGAGTAAGGAGGGAAGTTGTAGTGTAGGTAGAAGTTTTCGAATCCTTCTTGAGTTACTGAATCAACTCTCTGCTCGTCTAGCTTACCACCTAAAGTAACGGTAGTCAAAGACTGAGTTTCACCTCTTGTAAAGATTGAAGAACCGTGTGCAGAAGGGATGTAATCAACTTCTGTCCAGATAGGTCGAACCTCATCTGTCTTTCTTCCGTCCAATCGTACTCTTTCAGTAAGGATGCAATCTCTTACAGCCTTCTTCTGAGCATACTTGAAGTATCCTGGAAGCATTGATAGCAATCCTTTCTCATCCTCGCTTAGTGTAGCGATAAAGTCTTCCTTGATTTTGCTTAGGCTGTTGCTTCGATCCTGTTTTGCAGAACCAGACTTAGCCATTTCGTAAACCAATGGATAACAGAAGTCATAAACTTTCTGCTTGAAATCGTCATCATGTGATTCGTGGTCGTACTCTCTCTTTGGAGAAGACTTAGAAACCTGTGAAGCCAATTCGTTCTGTCCAGCAATCTGCTTCTTTATAGCATCATGGCCCAACTTAATTGCCTCAAGCATCTGATCTTCAGAAGTCTCGTGCATCTCGCCTTCAACCATAGTGATGTCGGTGGCAGTAGCAGCAATCATCATATCCATTTCAGCTTTACTCAAAGCTTCCTTAGATGGATTCAATACGAACTTACCATCGATTAACGCTACTCTCACTTCTGAGATAGGGCCTCCAAATGGGATATCAGAAACAGACAATGCAGCACTTGCAGCCAATCCGGCTAAAGCATCAGGCATAATTTCTGGATCATGAGAAATCAAGTTGATAATCACCTGAACTTCAGAGTGATAATCTGCTGGGAACATCGGACGCAAAGCTCTGTCTACCAATCGGCAAACTAAGATCTCAGCTGTAGATGGTCTTGCTTCTCTTTTAAAGAATCCGCCTGGAAATTTTCCGGCAGATGCATATTTTTCTTGGTAGTCAACAGATAGTGGAAGAAAGTCTACACCTTCTCTTGCGCCTAGTGACGACACTACGGTTGCCATAAGCATGCAGTCACCTGCTCTTACGATTACAGAGCCATCGGCCTGCTTGGCCAATCGGCCTGTTTCTAGGGTAACGGGTACGCCATTACCAATGTCAATTGTTGCTTTTATTCCTACTGGAGCGTTCATTTTTCTCTTCTTTATTAACGTCTAATTATTTCTTTATTTCTGTTTGCAAACGGCTTGGTCTGACATTCAGACCAAACCACCAAATACGAGAAAAGGCAATCAATTAATTGCCTTTCACTCGTTCCGTTGGATTGGATTATTTTCTGAGGTTCAATTTCTTGATCAACGCTCTATATCCTTCAATGTCCTTTGCTTTAAGGTAATCGAGGAATTTTCTGCGTCTTCCTACCATATTGAGCAATGCTCGCTGCGTTCCGAAATCTTTTCGGTTCGACTTCAAATGGTCGGTAAGGTGTCCGATACGAACTGTAAGTTGAGCAACTTGTCCTTCTGTTGTGCCAGTGTTCTCTGGAGCATTTCCGTGCTCCGTATAAATCTCGCGCTTTACTTCTGAATTCAAATACATCTTTCTTTCTATATGCTTCTTAAAACGAGGCGCAAAAGTAATTATTTTTCTTGAGGGAAAATCACTGAATACGGAATATTCAGCCTACTACTTTGTCGGCTTCTATCTTTTCCATTTTCATCATGGATAGAAGATGAGCCATTTTGGATTTTAGATCCTTCCTTTCAACAATCAAATCCAAGAACCCGTGCTCTAACACGAACTCCGAAGTTTGAAATCCTACCGGAAGATCTTTACCTATTGTTTCCTTCACAACCCGCGGCCCAGCAAAGCCGATTAATGCTCCTGGTTCGGCCACATTCAAATCACCAAGCATGGCGAAACTTGCAGTAATGCCACCAGTTGTCGGATCCGTCAATAAAGAAATATAAGGAAGGCCTTTCTTAGCCAATTGTGAAAGTTTCGCTGAAGTCTTAGCCATCTGCATCAATGAAAATGCAGCTTCCATCATTCTTGCACCCCCAGATTTTGAGATGATGATGATGGGGCAATTCAATTCCATTGCTTGGTCAATTGCCCGAGCAAACTTCTCACCTACCACAGAACCCATCGATCCACCAATGAACGCAAAGTCCATTGCAGCAATAACAATCGGCTCGCCTTCCATTGCACCGTGAGCAGTACGAGCAGCATCCTTCAACCCACTCTTCTCTTGTGACGCAACCAAACGATCTTTATAAGGCTTCGTATCCTCAAAACCTAAAGGATCGGCCGAAGTCATGTTAGCGTTGAACTCGAAAAAACGAGAATCATCAAAAAGCAAGGAGAAATACTGACCAGCAGAAATACGCTGATGATGACCGCAGCCTTTACAAACCCACAGATTTGCTTGGTTCTCGTCTGAAGGAACAATTTCCTTACAGCCAGAGCACTTGTGCCAAAGACCTTCTGGGGTCTCCTTTTTGTTTTTGGTGGAGGTTGTAATCCCCTCCTTCATGCGTTTGAACCAACTCATCTATGATGGTTTTGGTTTAACTACCGCTTACGCGATAGTTACTTGCTCGTCAAGGTATACATCTTGAACTGCATTCAACAACTCAACACCTTCTTTCATTGGCTTTTGGAACGCCTTTCTTCCAGAGATTAATCCGTGTCCACCAGCTCTCTTATTAATCACCGCTGTTTCAACTGCCTCAGCAAGATCGGTAGCGCCACTGGAAGCACCTCCTGAGTTAATCAATCCAACCTTACCCATGTAGCAATTGGCCACTTGGTATCGACAAAGATCAATTGGATTTTCACTCGTCAATTCAGAGTAAACTTTCGGATGTGTTTTCGCAAAATTGATTGCATTGAATCCCCCATTATTAGTGGGTAATTTCTGCTTGATAATATCTGCTTGAATAGTTACTCCAAGATGATTGGCCTGAGCCGTCATATCAGAAGATGCATGATAATCAACGCCATCTTTCTTAAAACCTGGACTTCGTAAGTAGCACCAAAGAACTGTTGCCATACCTAACTGGTGTGCCAGCTCAAAAGCTTCAGCGATCTCTACAATCTGTCTCGAAGACTCTTCAGAACCAAAGTAGATTGTTGCTCCAACTGCACGTGCACCCATGTTCCATGCATCCTCAACCGTACCGTACATAACTTGATCAAACGTGTTCGGGTAAGTCATCAACTCATTGTGGTTGATCTTTACAATGAAAGGAATCTTGTGTGCATACTTTCTAGAGCAATTCGCCAATACGCCAAACGTAGATGCAACTGCGTTACAACCACCCTCAACAGCCAACTTCACGATATTTTCAGGATCGAAATACATCGGATTTGGTGCGAAACTCGCGCCTCCGGTATGCTCAATTCCTTGATCAACAGGAAGGATACTTACGTAACCCGTTCCACCCAAACGTCCATGAGAATACAGGTCTTCTATACTTCTAAGTGTCTGGTTATTTCTATTGCCATCGTTAAATCCACGGCTCACAAAATCTCCTCCGGGCAGCATCAGCATGTCCTTCGAAATAGTTGTGCTTTTATGATCAAGTAATGTGCTGGCCTTATCGCCTAGCAGTTCGGCTATCCTATCTATTGCCATGATTTAATCAATTTTTAAGGTCGCCAAAAGTAAGCATTTTAGCACCCCAGCATCCGTTTTTCAACGTGTTCGAATCTTCTCAACTTTTGGGGGTTACCCTGCAAGCTTCGCAAGCAGGGTCAGGCTGTCCGCTATATCTTTTATTCCGTCAAGCGATCGCTAAGGCTCTCGAAGCGAAAGTGCAATGGAATAAAAGGATGCCGCTTCCATCCTTAACCCAGTTGCAAGCCAAGTGCTGTACCTAGAAAGGATACCCGATACCTAGATTGAAATTCACTGGTTTTCTTCTGGATGTTCCGAGAATCCAGCGATTACCCTCAACTTGAGCTGGGTCGTACGCTGGAATCCCAACGTCCAATCGAATAACGAAGAAGCTAAAGTCTAAGCGAAGTCCAGCACCAAAACTCACCCCAAATTCCTTGATGAAGTTTTTAAACGTGAACTGGCCGCCAGGTCTGCTTTCATCTTCCTTCACCAACCAAATATTTCCAGCATCCGCGAAAATCGCACCTTCAAACCATCGGTAAATATCGAATCGATATTCCAAGTTTACTTCAATTTTAATGTCTCCGAATTGATCCGAAAGATTCAAACTATCGTTCAAAGATCCCGGCCCAATCGACCGTGCTGCCCAACCACGAATGCCATTTGCACCGCCACCAAAGAAGCTACTCTCAAAAGGAAGGACGCCCAAGTTCTTAAGTGGGTATCCCATTCCATGCTGGAATCTGAATACGAATTGGCTGCTTTTGTTAATTACAAAATAGTGTCTGAAATCGATGTCATATTTCACATACTGAGCGAAGGGTACATCAAACACACGATAGTTCCCCAACTCATCCTTCTTGGCATTTGATGCAGACATAATACCGCGCATCACATTGCCCGCAGATTCCAATTCAACTTTCAAGTAGGAGAAATCAACCTGCTTCTCCAACCGCTGATTACTAAACGTGAAGCTATAATTGGTGGTTGTAGTAGCGTGCGGCCGGTAACTGTTTCGGAGCAATGGGTCTGAAAGTCCGTCAATTCGTGCCTTGAATACTGGATCCTCATTATAGATGTTCACGAAGTTCACTTCAACCGGATTCAACTCATGAAACTTGTATTGATTCTGGCGCCAGCTGTATCCGAATGCTCCATTAAAAATGGATCGGGTGTAATCCGGTCTTTGCTGATAATTATAGGAAACAGAAAAAATCGTGTTTGGATCAGCATACTGCGAAAGTCTCTTTGACTTGAATGGCAATAAAAACTTAGGAATTCTCAAATTAATCTGGGGGCCGACTTCAAGCGTATTGAAAATTCCAGCGATGGTTTGCCCTTCCGTTCCTTCGGTTACAATCTGAGATTCCAATCCAGCAACCAGCTTGAATTCCAAAATCTCGGCTCCACGGGTCAGGTTCTTATTACGGTAAACAAAAGACCCCGAAACACCCAGATTACCAGCTGTATTGGTTCCTTGTAATTCTAAGCCATAAGATTGTTTCAAACCAGGCGATAGCTGAATATGCGTATCCAAGAGATAGTAGCCGTCTTCGTCTACCCTTTCTTTATATGCAATGTTCACGTACCTAAAAGCGCGTAGCCCGCTTAGTTGTTGATAGGTCAACTCCGACCTCCGGATTCGGTAAATCTCTCCAGTTTTTAGGAATACTTTACTCATCAAAACCTCAGGTCGGTGTTTGAATTTTTTGTCAAAGATTAGATGGTATCCGTTGTAGATCATTGTGTCCTGAACGGCTCCTTGATCAACTGTTGGATCAAATTGAGAATAGATATAAACCTTACCAATTCTATATTCTTTGAAAGCTTTTGAAACAGCTTCACCTTGCGCTCCAGCAGTGTCCGACCTCAAATACA
>JBLFWJ010000116.1:0-10701 GCA_047611425.1 Bacteroidia bacterium
AAAGGCTATGTTTCAGATATCCCAAGGATGGATTGGAAAAATCGTTTAGCGATTATTCAACCGATATTGCGAATACAACATTGCTGATTCGCGACAACCAGCTAATTTCAGGATCCAAAAGCAATTAAGTGTGTCTGAGCCCAAAACTTGCCTGAATTGTAAAACCGCCTTACCGCAAAGCGCCAAGTTCTGCTACAATTGCGGTCAGGAAAACCGTGATTTACAAATCCGTTTTTGGGAACTTCTCAGCGAATTTCTGTCAAACACCTTCAATTTTGATGCTCGATTAGGGCGTACGATAATCGATCTGGTTAAAAGGCCGGGTGAGATCACAAAGCAGTTTCATGAAGGCAAACGAGCTAGATATGTTCGGCCAATGCAACTGTATTTGTTTGTTTCGTTCGTTTACTTCTTGCTATCGAGCATGTCTCCTACAACCATTGTCAATCAATTTCCAGAAAGTGAAGCCGAAGCAGGCCTCATGGTTGACAATGGGCTGATAAAGGTGAATGTGGACAGCAATGACATTTTTCTTTTGGGTCAGAATTTAAAGAAAACCGACCCTAATGATGAAGCTGCAATTGATTCGCTTTTGGACTTGACGGGAGAAACTGAACACAGTGATTGGGAACGTCATCTAATGAAACAGACAGTACGTGCATTAAATCCCAAATATGAGGAGGTGCTGAAACAAGAAGTGTTTGCTAATCTTTCTTGGGCTATGTTTCTGTTGCTGCCGGTTTTTGCTTCCATGCTTTGGTTCATTGTCCGAAAGGTCTCACCATTCTACATTGATTCGCTCATTTTCTCAATCCATTTTCACACGGTGGTTTTCATCCTTTTCTCCATTGGAGCAATCATCGATTTCTTTGTATCAAGTGACCTTGTCTATCAGACCATTATCGTTTTAACGGTTCTGTATCTCTTGCTATCATTAAAAAGAGTCTACGTTTTGAAATGGAAAAAAGCTATTTCGCGTACAATTGGCCTCGGTTTTTCTTACGCCATCATTTTCGGGCTTTCGTATTTGGTAATCCTCGGAATTAGCTTTTGGCTGTATTAAGCCAGTACCTTGCAATCTTATTCCCATTTTCATGAAGAACATTTTACTCGTTAGTTTTCTACTAACCGCTTTACAAGGATTCTCACAGCAAACCATCTACGATACCATCATGCACGATGGTTTGGAGCGCAACTTCATTCTGTACGTACCGGACAGTTACGTTCCAGGAACTCCTGCTCCGCTTGTATTCAACTTTCATGGGTATACCAGCAATGCTGATCAACAAATGATTTATGGTGATTTTAGAACCATTGCCGATACAGCGGGATTCATCTTGGTGCATCCAAATGGCACGATTGACAACAATGGATCAACTCACTGGAATTCTGGTTGGGGAACTGGCGTGGATGATTTGGGTTTTACCGAAGCAATGATTGATTCCTTGTCTCTAGAATACAGCATTGACCAGAACCGCGTCTTCAGCACTGGAATGAGCAACGGTGGATTTATGAGTTATCACCTGGCATGTGAATTAAGCGATAGAATTGCCGCGATTGCTTCTGTCACTGGAACGATGACTATCACAAGCCCTAGTACCTGCAGTGCTAGTCATCCAACTCCTGTTATGGAAATTCACGGTACGGCCGATGCCACCGTTCCATACGATGGTAACTCGACTATGACACCAATCGTTGATGTATTAACACATTGGGTTGATTTTAACGGATGCGGACCCGAGCCAATTGTCACACCTGTGCCAAATATCAACTTGACCGATGGTTGCACAGCAGACCATCTGCTTTACCCAGGGGGAGATAATGGTGTTGAAGTGGAGCATTACCGAATCAACAATGGAGGACATACTTGGCCTGGAGCAATTTTTCCAATTGGGGTTACCAATTATGATTTCAATGCCTCAGAAAAGATCTGGCAATTCTTTGCTCAGTATGATATTAATGGCCGAATTGTGGGAATTGATGAAGCATCGAAAGACAACGGAATCCGATTGTTCCCAAATCCGGGTAACGATGAAGTCACTCTAATACTTGGCTCGAATAACCTGAGCGATTTAGAAGTTGAAGTCTCAAGTATCTCAGGTCAGACGGTATTTCGAAAGACTTTCAATAACGCGGGAAAGGAATTGAAAATGGATCTAAGCCATTTGAAATCTGGAGTCTATACTCTACGGCTCAACACAAAATCAGGTTTGAAAACATTGAAGTATGTGAAGAATTAATTCTTTAACCGATTAAATGGTTTTGAAGCATCAAGCTCAATCCCATTCCAAAAAATCCAAGTAGCAAATTCATTGAATTGAGCCGAATTCTCGGCTCCCCAAGTATTCATTTCTACTCGATCGGTTTCGCCATACAACCAAAACATATAATCAAGTAGTCTGTCCTTCGATTGAACGATTGTCAAATGGTCGATTACCGGCACGTTCGGTGCATCGGACATCTTATTCCAAGCTTCAATAAAGCAGGCCAATTTCGCGCTTTGAGCAACTAAGTTGGTTGCATCATCACCCGTCATGGCACATGGGGCCATCACATCGTAAATGGTTTTATCTAATCCCTTAGCCTTCGTTTTCTCCCGCTTCATGTTTAACAATCCGGACAAAGATTTTCGCACGAACTTCATTGCATTCACGTCAGGTTGATCGTTGGCTACTGTAAGGTTTAAGTAAGTCTGGCCATACAACCAAGTCCAAAGGTGATTGTGCTGGGTAGCTAGAAATTGAGCGGCATGCCGATAATTGTCTGAAAACGTTGGGTCCATTTCAATGCCTTTTTCCCAATAAGCCAATGCCATAGGCCCGTCACCAGTAGAAGCGAAAACCTCCCCCAATTTACTGTGAATCATTCCTGAACTAGGAAACTTGCCTAGACCTATTTCTAACGCGTCTTTCTCATTCTTAGATTTTTTCAGAATATTATAACACTCACCAAGCAGAATAAAAAGCTCAGATGTGGCGTGCTCATGTTTCATTAATGGGAAGAAATACTGCTCCGCTTTTTTCGCTTTGCCCCACAAGAGAAATGCCCGCCCAATCTCAAATGGATATTCGTATTCGCCTAAATCTAGATTTCTTGCAGCCCGTAGGTGCTTTATTCCTTGGCTGTATTCTTTATCGTCAACTAGCTTGATGCCAAGCCTCGCTTCATCTTCTGCACTTAAGCCTTGACCAATTGAAACCGTTGCAGAAAGCACAAATAGAATTGTGACGGCAACAACAAGTCTGTTGGAATGAAACAGGTCAGTCAATAATTTTCGCATAGAGTACCCCATTATAATATATGTCATTTTTAAAGTAGCATTTTCTCATTATTCCTTCTCGCTCAAATCCATTTTTCTCAAGTACACGTGCAGATGCAAGATTATGATGAAAAACTGGCGCTTCAATTCTTATAAGCCCTCGATTCTCGACAATAGCCTCTACAAACTTAGAAACCGCCTCTGTCATTATTCCCTGCCCCCAAAAATCTGGTGATAGCCAATACCCTATCTCTTCTTTATGAGAATCCATACTGTATTTAAAATGCTGGCCAATCCCTCCTATAAGTCCCTCCTCGTAGTGTCGAATGGCAAAATTTCTAGTTCCAGTTGATTCCTTTTGCGCTATAGCTGTGGCTATAAAAAGTTCGGCATCAGAAAGCTCGTAAGGATATGGTATGGTTAGCGTATTGTCTGCTATTCGTTTATCGTTTATCCGCTCTGCCATTAGCGGTCCATCGCTTTCGGTCAAAGGAGAAATGTAAATAGAAGAGTTAACTGAAATAAGATTCACGAAATACTGACTGTTGAACAAAGGTATGTTTTATCAAAGCTAATTATTTCAACACTCTACGTGTTGAAACCTCAGGGCAACTATTCCGTTAAATGTTCGACCGAATCGATAAATTATGAAAGAGGACCTCTACGAATTCTACCAAGAATTAGAACATGATAATCTCAGTTTCATCTTCAATGGAGATGTTAGTGACGAAGTAACCGAAAGCATTATTCGGCTTACTGAGCATAATCTCAATAGCATTGAAGAGCTGACTAAAATAAAGAAGAAATTTTGCTTCATTATGGTCGAGTGTTTTCAAAATTTGGTACGACACGGTAGTACAGAAAGTGATGGTTCGGTTTTCTCAACACGAATTATCGATGATGCAAACTATGTAAGTTCGGTAAACAAAATCCCTGTTGAAGAGATACAACTGCTTCAAGGTAAGTTAGAGCAGATAAACGGTTTAGAAAAGGGTCGGTTAAAGGCGCTCTACTTGGAAGTTCTAACTAAAGACGGTCTGTCAGACAAGGGTGGTGCTGGCATTGGATTGATTCAATTAGCTAGAAAGACTGGAAGTTCGATTGATTTCGATTTCGAAGAAGTGAACGACCAGCTCTCAAATTTCTACATGTCTTTAAAGCTTTCGCCAAACAATGGAGAGAGAACAAAAGAAATTGGCCAAGCCAAACAATTCACGCAGGATTTTGATAAGAAAATCAAGGATTCGAATATTGTGATGATCTACAAAGGCGATTTTGCCCGAGACTCTATTATGCCAATTATCGCCATTCTTGAAGAGCAGATGAGAGCACTTACAGAAGACTCGAAGTCCAAGTCGTTTTTCTTGATTATAGTAGAAATGCTTCAGAATATTTCTCGACACGCTTATGACGTGGTTGATCGTTCAGGAATTTTCATGATTACTGAAGACGAAGGGAAGATTGGTGTGCAAGCTGGAAACATCGTTTCCACAAAAGACAAGAATTTCCTCGATGGAAAAATCAAAGAGCTAAACGAATTGGATCCACTTGACCTTAAGAAGCTTTATAAAACAACATTACGAGAAGGATCATTGAGCGAAAAAGGAGGGGCCGGCTTAGGCCTCATTGAAGTCGCAAGAAAAACTTTAGCGCCAATGATTGGTCGATTTGATGAACTAGGCAATGATTCGCACTTTTTCACATACTCAGTAAATTTTTGACCAAAGAATTATGGACGCACTAAAAATATCACATACCGAAGACACTCCACAGGTCAATTTTGATCCCGCCAATACTGTCTATGAAATAACTGGCAAGGCTTTACCAGAGGATGCAGTTGAATTTTTCGGCCCAATTCACGAATGGATCGAGTCCTTTTTGGAAACGAAGCCAGGAGATTTTCATCTGACCATTAATTTGACATACCTCAATTCTTCGGCAACTAGATACATTTTCAACATGTTGTGCTTATTAGAAGATGCCTATGAAGAAGGCGAAAAAACCAGCCTTACCTGGAAATATGAAAAAGATGACGAAGTGATGGAAATGAAAGGTGAAGACCTTGAAGAAATGCTTGATTTTCCTATAAAGCTGGTTACCTATTAATTCGGTAACGACTATCTCTTTTTGACTAAGCGGGTTTCAATTCAAGTTTTCGGGAAAGTGCAAGGCGTGTGGTTTCGTAAACACGTTCTTAATGTTGCACAAAGACTGTCAATCATAGGTTTTGTAAAGAACCTACCAGACGGCACAGTTTACATGGAGGCAGGAGGCCAAGTGGCGGAATTAAATACGTTGGCTGTAGCTTGTAAAAAAGGCTCGCCCCTTTCAACTGTCGATCGAATTGAAGTACAGGAACTAAAACGTACTGGAAAGGAAACGGATTTCCGGATTATAAGATGATCAGGTTTGATTAGCCTCATCTGGAATAAAGGCTTCCAAATCTCTATCAAAAAGGTACAAGCCTCCTTTGTCCGTACCAATCAACTCAAGTCGATCTAGCAAAGTCTGTGCGGTTCGCTCCTCCTCCATTTGCTCCGACACAAACCATTGAAGAAAATTATAGGTAGGATGATCATTCTCCGCAAGGCAAGCTCCAACCAAATCATTGATTTTTTTCGATACCTCCTTTTCGTGGTCAAGTATCTTTTCAAAAACCTCCTTCACACCACTAAAATCTTTTGGTACTTCACCAACGGTTGGTACCAAAGCGCGGCCTCCTCTATCATTTACAAAGTGAAAAAGCTTAAGCATGTGCTGTCTTTCCTCGTCCGTGTGTCTGTACAAGAAGCTACTCATCCCATTAAAGCCAGACTGCTCAGCCCAAGAGGCCATGCTCAAATAGTATTGAGAGGATTCGAATTCCAATTCAATTTGCTTGTTAAGCAAGTTTTCAATCTTTTCTGAAAGCATGATTCTTGATTTTGCTACAAATCTAAGATTGAGCCTTCGGGAAACCCAATGTTCACCGTAAAACCACCACGATTTTCTTGATTAGATTAATATGAATGTCGTTTGACCCCAAAAACCGATGTAAGTATTTTTAGGGATTTCTTCTGTTCTGACCGTTGCACAAGAACCATATGAATTTTGACCGCGTAAGATTATTCAATTCTTAATTTCTCTCACCCAACCTGAGTCCGCACATTCGTAGCATCAAATAATAATTCACAAGACATGAAAAAGTTTACACACACATTTATTGCGCTCTTTATGAGCTTTATGGCCTTTGGCCAGTTCACAGCTGACGACCTTGTTATTTCCGGAACAGTCGTTGACATTAACGGAATGGTAGTAGCCGGAGCTGAGGTTTGCGCCTTTTCCGACTCAACTTCTGGCTTCGTTTTTTGGGATTGTGCAACAACCGACTCTAACGGTAACTATACTTTATATGTAATAGGAGGCTCTACTTCAGGACCAAACATTGATTTCTCCGTTTATCTGAACGATAGCTGTGGTCCAAATTGGCTTCCGCCTCCTCCGACCATTGTTTCCAATATGCAAGGAACAGTTGATATGGCAACTGCCGATTTCATCTCTTGCGCCAGTGGTGGCGGTGGCGGAAACTGTGGTGTTTCTATTTCGGTACAAGCCGATTCTAGCAATACCACCGGTTTCTATCTAACAGCAACACCTACAGGTAATGGACCATTCCTCTATGTATGGGACAATGGTTCAACCACTCAAACTGCCTATTACATCAACAACGGAATCATGCTTTGGGATGGCTGCGTTACTGTAATCGACATGGATAGCTGTGCTACTACCTCATGTAACAACTCTTGGTGGGGCGGTGGAAACGGAAACTGCAGTGTAGATGTCACGAGTTCTCAGAACCCAGCGGACTCTACAAGCTTTACGCTTACTGCAACGTCAACAGGTACGGCTCCATTTACTTATGAGTGGTGGCCAGGTGGTGAAACCACTCAGTCGGTTACAATGAACTTTAATCAAATTGACGTGGCTTGCGTAACCGTTACAGATGATAACGGATGTGTAGCTTTCGGTTGCGATACTGTTTATCCTGGTGGATGCTATGCAGATTTCTGGTTATGGGGCAACGGACCTAACGGATCAATTGAAGCCAATGATACGGTACAAGCGTATTTCAATGGTTCATTTGAAGGTGGCAACAGCTACGTTTGGCTTGTTTCTAACGCTACAACAACAATTACTTACACTGGTCAGAACCCGTATATCTACTTCCCTGGAGCTGGATCTTACCAAGTATGTGTTACCGTTGATAATGGTGAAGGGTGTTCAGATTCATACTGTCAAACTATAACGGTTAATGGAAACTCTGGTAACTGTGATGTGACTATCACGAGTTCAATGGACACAACTGGTGGCGCTATTGTTTATGGCTTAACTGCTAACCCTACTGGTATTGCACCATTCACTTACTCTTGGAGTACCGGAGAAACAACGCAAACGATCAATTTCATGCCATCACCAATCTTCGGTGATTCTGTTTGTGTTTGGGTTACCGATGCAAATGGATGTATTGCAATGACGTGTGGTGTTTACGGAGGAAACTCTGGTTCTTGCCAAGCTAACTTCTACAGTTATAATGACTCAATCTGCATGCAGCCTCTTGACTGCTTCCAGTTTGTAGATGTTTCTTCTGGTCCAAACACTCAGGTAGTTGCCTGGTCATGGGATATGGGTGATGGAGCACATTATACTACACAGAACCCAATGCACTCTTACAGTCAATGGGGAACCTACACCGTTTGCTTGACAGTAACTATGTCTGATGGATGTACTAGCACATACTGTGATTACATCGTTGTAGGTGGAGGCTCTGGTAACTGTGATGCTACTTTCACTTATTCTGGCCCAACACTAATCGGTCACACATTCTCAGCAAGTACATTAGATTCCAATCTAACCTACCAATGGGAAATGGACGGAGTTGTTATGGGCAGCGGATGGGACCTCTACGTTCCTGGGTTTGCACCTGGTACTTACACTATCTGTCTTACTGTGTTTGACAATCTTAACTGTTGGGATCAATTCTGCATGACCATCACTATTCCAGGTGGACCATGTGAAGGATATATTTCAGGCGCAGTGTATGCGGGATCACCAAACTTCCCACTTGATGAGGGAATGGTTTACTTGATCAGTTTTGATCCAATCACAAACCTCCTTACTGCAATTGACAGTACTGAACTCGACACGATGAACTACTACTTCTTCGGACCGGTTCCATGTGGAGACTACTTGGTGAAAGCTGCTGCAAGTTCAAACAGCGCTTACTACACTGATCATATTCCAACTTACTTTGGTAACTCACCATTCTGGGATTTTGCTGAAACTGTATCAATCAGTCAAGCGAACATTCAGGTTACTGCTGATGTAACACTAATCGCTGGTGCAAATCCTGGTGGACCTGGCTTTATCGGTGGAGATGTTACAGAAGGAGCCAACAAGATGGGTGATATCGGTGATCCAGTTGCTGGTGCAACGGTAATGTTGTTCGATAATAGCTCTAACGTTATCACTTATGCTTACACTGATGCTAACGGTCAGTTTGGGTTCGATAACCTTCCTTGGGGAACATACCAAGTATATGTTGAGATATTGAACAAGACTACTACTCCTGTTGTGGTAACGATTGGACCAGACCAGCCATCATTCGAAGGTGTGCACGTATTGGTGTTCGATACAGAAATCACAACGAGCATTGATGAGCCTGAGATAGTTCTTACAACAACTGGTCTTTATCCAAACCCAACCAACGGAAACGTGAGCATTGAGCTTGGTTCTGAAGCCGCAATTAATCTTCAAATCAGTATTCGTGATCTTACTGGAAGAGTTGTGATGAATGAGCCAGTTACACTAACTGTTGGTGGCAATAAAATCATCTTGGATGTAACCCGTTTATCTGAAGGCTATTATAGCGTTGAGTTCATCAACACAGAAGCCGGAGTTAAATTGAATGAGAAATTAATAGTGGTTGATTGATTGCCTTGATCAATTGACCTGCTCGGTCGGAAGGGAAGCGAAAGCTTCCCTTTCTTTTTTTACCCTGAGCCCAGTCGAAGGGTGCTTTAAAATCTGGATAGAATTCGTTCCACTTGGTTGCAATAACTGGCTCCAAATAGATTTACATGCACCATCAAAGGATAAAGTTGACCAATTCCAAGACGATCTTCCCAGCTCGGTTCTAACGGGAACGATTCATTGTAGGATTCAAATACCTCTTGATCAAACCCGCCAAATAATTGCATCATCGCAAGATCCATTTCGCGATGACCGAAGTAAACCGCAGGATCAAAAATGCATGGTTTCCCATCTTGTGAAACAGAGTAGTTTCCACGCCAAAGGTCACCGTGGATTAAGGAAGGTCGTTCAATCGGGAAGATGCTTTCGAGTTGAGGTTTGAGTCGATCAAAACCATTGCTCATTTCATGAGTCAATAGTTTCATTTTCGAGGCCAATTTAATTTGTGGCAGAAGTCTTTCTGCCCAATAAAACTTCGCCCAAGTTGAATGTGAGGCGTTCGATTGAGGCAATAGTCCGACATAGTTAGAATGGTCCAAACCGAATTGGTCTCGAGTGGTTTTATGTAAGCCAGCCAAGCGTTTTCCAAAGTCGGCCGAAAACGCTGTGCCTCTCTGACCCTGCTCCATCCAGTCCATCACAAGAAATTGCTGCCCACCAAATTCATTAATTAAAATAGGCTTTGGAATCTCGAATTCAGAGTTTGCAATTAACAACCCCAAACTTCTAGCTTCAGTTTCAAACATGTTCGGATAACGCACCGCAGAATTTGTCTTCAGAAAAACTGACCTGCTGAGGTCTCTAATTTATGAGCACTATTGACCGAGCCTCCTCCAACCCCAGTGGCTCTTAGGATTCTACACTCAATGTTGAGCGCTGAAGTAAGCCATCCTTCGAGTTTTTGGATATGCGAATTCTGCATCATTATTCAATCGAAAAGAACGTAAAAAGATCGCTAACTTTGACGCCCTTCTTGGGGGATTAGCTCAGCTGGCTAGAGCGTTTGACTGGCAGTCAAGAGGTCACCGGTTCGACTCCGGTATTCTCCACTGATCAATTTCGCCATCACAATTTTGTGATGGCGTTTTTTCATTTATGGAATCGTGAACTCGTTCATAGATTCGTAAAAATGGAAAAACCGTAATCGCTGTGCGATGAAGAAATTGATCCACTGTCAGAAAAGGAAGGGATATTTAATCCCTCCGGCTCCACTGAGTCGTCCTAAAATAAGTTGACAGGTTTTACTGTTAATTGTTTTCAGAACCCTGCCCCTCAAAAGGCAGGGTTTTTTGATGAATAAAGTTAGGTGTTCTCATGTTCAAACTCAAGTGTGGTCGTTTTTCATTGTAGGTCTGTATCGATTGTCGTATTAGGATGTCGAGTTCCTTACCTGTATTGCATTTGTTGATAAGGAACTCCTGTTTGAGTATTCC
>JBLFWJ010000117.1:0-10639 GCA_047611425.1 Bacteroidia bacterium
CTTCAGGCGTCCGTGCAGTATGCCAACTTGGTACTGCTTCATTGGGAATGACCGAACGATTGATTCATAGCCATCCGTCAGGAATTTGTAATCGAGCGAGTCGCTTTCGTCAATGAGCGGATAGACCACATAGACCTGTCCGCCCTTGTCAATCACATCTTTCATAAACCCGAACAGCCGCAAACGGTGTGCATCTCTTCGGTGCGAAGTAAGGATCGGTTTTCGGCCCGGTGGCAACTCATCGATTACCGAAATGTCGAGGTCGCCATAAAGCGTCATGGCCAATGTTCGAGGTATCGGAGTGGCCGTCATCACCAAAATGTGCGGGATGCTGGCACCACCATCTTCGTTGGTTCTGGTGCCTTTTGCCCAAAGCTTGGCGCGTTGCTTTACACCAAATCGGTGTTGCTCATCAATGCAAACGAGGCCCAGTTTTTCAAACTGTACCACGTCTTCCAAAAGGGCGTGTGTTCCGATGAGGATCTTCATGAAACCGGAGCGCAATGCCGTGTGAAGGGTGGTGCGTTCGGCCTTGGTTGCTGATCCTGTCAAAAGCCCAACCGTTATCGGTAGGCCAGACAGCATTTTGGTAATGGAGTTGTAATGTTGCTCGGCAAGAATCTCCGTTGGTGCCATCATACAGGCTTGAAAGCCATTGTCGATGGCCAATAGCATCGTTAGCAATGAGACCACGGTTTTACCGCTTCCCACATCGCCTTGCAGCAGTCGGTTCATCTGTGTGCCCGAACCAAGGTCGTGTCGGATTTCACGGATTACACGTTTCTGTGCATCGGTGAGTTCGAAGGGCAAATGATCCTTGTAAAACACATTGAACTGCGTGCCTACTTCATTAAAGTTGAAGCCTGAATACTTGTTGCTATGCTGGATCTTGATCATCAGCAATCGTAGTTGGATCATGAACAGCTCCTCGAATTTTAATCGGTGGAGGGCGTGTTGCAAATGATCCTGATCCTTGGGATAATGAATATGGAAGAGGGCAAATTCCCGCCCAACCAATTTGTGTTCGGCTCGAAAATCCTCCGAATATGATTCGGGGAATTGTCCTTTTACTTCAGCACAGAGCGCACGGGTAAGCTTGGCAATGGCCTTGCTGTCGAGGCCACGCGCCTTCATTTTTTCGGAGGTGTTGTAAACCGGTTCCAGGTTTCCACCCAACTTAAGGCGGTAGCTTTCCCATTCCTCAAACTCGGGATGGCTCATATTGTACTTGTTATTGTACATAGTTGCCTTGCCAAAAACCACGAATTCAATGCCTTGCTTCAACTTGGGTTGAATCCATTTTGCAGCCTGAAACCAAACTAAGTCAATCGTGCCAGTTGCATCTTCGAACTTGGCGGAAAGTCTTTGCGACCCTGGTCGTCCGGCCATCTTCCAAGAGATGAATCGACCACGAAGTTGAACGTTTCCATCAATGGTTGCGATGTCGGTAATGCTATGCATATCCGTGCGGTCGACATGCCGAAACGGGAAGTGAAAGAGCAGGTCTTTGAAAGTCTCGCAACCCAGTTCGCTACGAAGCAGTTTAGACCGTTCGGGCCCAACTCCTTTTAGGAATTCTATCGGTGTATCGAAGAATTGATTCACGGGGCCAAATTAGCGAATGTGCGAATTAGCGAATGAGTTGGAATGGGCGAAGATGGAAGCAATTAGCGGTCATTCAGAATGGAACGATGTGGAATGAAGAATCTGAGCAGTTGTGGTTCTGTCATCCTGAGCGGAGTTGAGGCCCAAATCGAACATTGAATTTGCATTATTGCAACAGACCCTTCGACCTAACCTGTGCTGTGCTTGTCGAAGTACTCAGGGTGACACAAGCCGGAATGCAATTCCAGTTTGTGTCAAACACCACGACCCCGAACCTTAAGGAGCGGGGCCGTAGCCAAACCAAATGAAAAATTACTACCAGAACCTGCGCTCTGAAAGCATTGGCCAAGGTATTTGGATGGCTCCGTCTGAGTTCCCAACAAGTGAAAAGAACTGTTAAACTCTTTTCCTTATGGATTTAAGAAAGTGAAGGATTTGCCCTGATAGCGAGGTAAATTGACCAATTCGTGGTAGTTCTGAAGCATCTCCAAAGGATTGTCTTCCACTACGGAATTTGCCAACCAGTCTGGAATGTTGCCTCCAGCCTCACCATTAAAACGATAAATCAATTCAGTCTTTTCACCAGCTTTCGTGAACGTCCAAGTTCCGATGCCTTTGGTGAGGCGAACCATTCCATCTTGCTCTGGATACTTCTCGTTGATGACGTCCGCTTGAATAAAAACGGATTCCGATTCAGGTCGGTATTCGTAGGTCAAATGAAATGTGGCGTCTCGGTCGGTAACGGGCCAAGGTGCATTTAGGTGGAGGTAGTGGATTTGGTCAACGTCTGTTTGGGTCACCTTCTCTGTCTTTTCGCAATCTGGGAAAAGCTCTGTTAGATGTGGGATGTCTCTTAAGACAGCCACACACGTGGCAAGGTCGCAAGCGAAAGTGGTGGTGGCTTTAATGGCTTTTAGGCCCCATCCATCAACGCGTTTGGTGTAGACTTTAACACCCGACTTGTCTTTCTTCAGTTGCCATTCTTCTTGGGCAAAAGTCGAAAGAGAAGTAAGTACGAAGAGTAGGATTGGGATTGATCTCATGGTTTAGGAAACTTAAAATCTGAATAGAAATTATGCCAACATCAAGTTGCACCCCCGAATATCGGAATGATCGGAACGTCCCAAAATTTTGAATCGATGCTTTCCTACCATTTCACCAAGGTCTGAAGTTGCAATGAACGGACAAGATAAAACGTTGGCCAGGTCGATGATGTTGACTGCCCCAGAATTTCGTTCTGATTGGCTTAACGGATCAGTCATATCGCGCAATTGGATTTTCATCCAGGGCGGAGTGGAGAAGATTCCATCGCCATCGCTGTAAGCCTGAGAGAGCAATTCAGTCATACCATACTCACTGTGAATTTGATCTACCCCAAAGGCGTTCTTTAAAATGCCATGTACCTCTTCTCGTGGCATTTCGCGTCTTCGACCTTTCATGCCACCCGTTTCCATTATGATGCAATTCTCGAGTTGCTGAGGATGTTTTTCGGCAAGGTCAAGCAGTCCGAAGGTTACGCCAAGCAACAGCGTCTTTTGCCCAGCCGCAGTATTCTTCTTTAGCAGTTTGGAAAGAGATGTAAGCCGATCCAAGTAAAAGCCACCATCCCTGTGTCCGCTCTCGCGGATCAACAGTTTGGCCATGTGAACTAAGGAAGAATTACTTCGGTCCAAGTAGGAGGGAAGCAAGGCCAAGATGCAGTAATCACTTGGGTTTCCGTAGGCTTTTCTGAAACCAGAAAGGCTCGAGCGCTCGTACACGTTTTCATCTGCAACGAAATGCTTGCTCGGAATTTGGCCTGTGGTTCCACTGCTTTCAAAAACCAGATCCTCACCATCCTTAAAAAGAGAAACACGATGGTGCTTGAAAAGCTGAATTGGAAGGAATGGAATTTTTGAAACGTGATTAACAGATTTAGGGTCAACATTAAGGTGCAGAACAAACTCCCGATAAACGGGATTTCGCTTTTGGTGCACTTTGAACAACTTTAAACTCAGCTCATTAAACCCAAGTTCATCTCCATGTTGGAGTTGAAAAATGGATCGAACAAGCTTGTCATAACCTTCCTTCACGTATACTGATCAACAGTTTGAGGCGTTAAAATTGAGTAAATTCGGCCGAACCCTGACGATGAAAAATTTTATCCCCGTTGTTTTTGTTTCTCTGTTTGTTCTCTTGTTGGGATCCTGCTTGAAAAAACTGGATTTTCCAATCCAGCCGCAATTGGAGTATATCGGATTCACCCAATTTGATTCTATCGAGTCATCAGGCCTCATTGGATTTGTGAATCTAAAGTTCACGGATGGTGATGGAAATGTTGGCCTCGATTCCGTGCTGGATTCTTCCGGCAAATTTGCACCCGACAGCGCTTTTGAAAATAACCTCTTTGTAAGCATATTCCGCAAGGAGAATGGTGAGTACTTTCCTGTTCCTGTTGCGGAGGACCCTAATGTGAGAATAGCGCCAAGGTTGTCTGATGAGGATGACCAACCTATTGAAGGTGACATTGACGTTGGCGCTTTTATTCCACCTCGCTCAAATACGGATACGGCCAGAGAAGTGACGATTAGATGGGAGATTTACCTCGTTGATCGAGACTTAAATCAGAGCAATCTCATCGTAACTCCCGAAATCGTTTTTGATCGGTAAAGGGATTAGAATCCCAATTCTACTTGTAATCTGTACCGCAACGTTGGATCTGGCGAATCGAATTTGTCTACCAACGTAATGTCGGTTTGAATTTTCAAACTGTGACCAACCACATACTTTGAAAGACCCAAAGTATACTCTCGCAGGCCATCAAAACTGCCTTTCCAACTTGGCGTTACGTTTGTGAAACGACCTGCCAATTCTATGTTGTGCTTAAATAAATATCCTGCTTGAACCAGCACTCCGTGGCCAGTTAAGTATGTTTTACCATCCGCATCAACAATTTCGGAACCAATCGATTCAACTGTCTCTCCATTTTGAAACAAATAGTCTTTCATCGCGAATTCTGTAAACAAGCTAAACCCTTTGTATTTGAACAAAATGTCGGCAAACGCAGTGTAAACGCCACGATTTAGGTAAGTGCCATTGGTATCCGTTAAAAACACTCCGGTGGCCTTTTCTCTTCCGCCTCTATCATTGTAATTGAACGCTCCGGCAATTGACAATTTCGGCTTTGGTTCACGCTTCAGGTCTGATTCGAAATAGTCTCCCTTTCCTGTGAATTTTCCCATTGGGAGAATCTCAACTTTTCCTGTGTAGCTAAAGCCGCCTAAGTTGCTGCTAATGATGTTTCTTCCTTCTCCTTTCGCAATGGCAACAATCGGTCGTATAACTGCATTACCAAGTTTGAAGTTGGAGTGAAGTTGTAATCCTATGTCACGATCTATATTGAATATGCTGTTTACTAGGCCGCGATCTACCAATTGCAATTTTTGAGAAGAAACCAGTCTCTGCCTGTTTCCTGGGAGTTTTGTTTGACCAACCCACAACGCAAAGTTCTTGTGGAACTTCCATTTCAAGGCGGCATCCAAAATCACTTTGGCAGCGCCACCAGCTTCCTTGTAATCTTTAGTTGCTTTCAGGTCATCAGGGGCAAACGCCAATTCTACTTTGTAGACCAATTTTGGACTAAATGCCCACCCATCAAACTTCAATCTCGCCCTTCGGATTACGAAGTTCGACTTCCAGTCTTGGTCACCATTCAGTCCTCCAGATGTTTCAAATTTAGTTTGAAATCGGAAGCCGATTTTCAAGTGCATCGAAGAATCACGGGAGGTAAAAGCCAAGCCTTTTCCGTGCTTTAGTTTCCCCCAAACCTGCTGGATTTTCTTCTCTTGACCATTAGCGCTGAATGCAGCCAGGATGCTGGCGATAACAAATAAATAACGTAGCGTTTTCATGCCGCGAACATAGACCTCTAATATCTCCGCAAGGCTAATTATGTGTTAAGCAAATGTTAAGGATCGGAGGGCCAGGTTTGATAATCGTGGAACAAAAAAAAGGCAGCTCAGAAGAGCTGCCTTTTCAAATTTTAGAATAAGAACTGTTATGCCTGCCCTGGCCCAACGGTTACTTCGTCTTCAAGGTCAAGTAAATCTCCTCGTAGGGCCTGAGAAATATGAATCACATTATCAGCAATCTTTTCATATCCACTTACCAGATCCATAAGAAGCAAACCCGTTTCAAGATTAACCTCGCCTTTTTCAATACTCTTGAAATTCTTGGATCGACACTGATCACGTTTCTTATTGATTTTTCTCTCAAGTTCGATGGCCTCTTCAAGAACGATATCACTTGGGTTCTTCGAAATGTTCTCCATCATTAAGAGCATGCTTTCGTCAACCATCACGCGCATTGCTCTTAGGTCTTCTCGGTGCTTCTCCTCAAACCAGATTTTCTTCTCAATTTTTCGTTCAACAGACTTCGACATCTGATAATAAATGTCTCCGATAGACTCCATGTGGTTAATAACCGAAAGCCAAGATTGTACTTGTCGGGAAGACTCAGTAGACATTGTGGATTTTGAGAGTTCCATTAGAAACTCTGCAACCTTAATCTCAATAAGGTCAGTGTGATCTTCGTAATCTTTGATTTTATCAAGTAATTTCTGTTGTTTTTTAGCATCGGTTTCCTCGATAAGTAGGCCGATTTTATCAACCCCCTTCAGATTGAGTTTTGCAAACTTTTCGATTTCATTTTGTGCCTCTGCCAAAGATATTTCTGGAGTCTGTAACAGTCCTCTGCCAATGAATTCTAGTGTGAAATCTTCATCATCACCTTTCGATTTAATGAGGCGCTCTACCGTTGTGGCGATAAATGGAACAAAGCCAATCAAGAGTATAACGTTAAGAATATTGAAACTTGAGTGGAAAATTGAAAGTGCAATTGGAATGTGCTCTGCATTGTATTGAGCGTCAGTTCCAAAAGGGTGCATATCCATGTATGTACTCATTCCCCAACCAATTCCTTGAAGAAAGAATGGGAAGACAGCAAACATCCAAATAACTCCGAAAATATTGAATACGAAGTGAGCTCCAGCTGCTCTTTTTGCATGAACGTTGCCGACCAAAGCTGCAAGATTGGCAGTAATCGTGGTTCCTATGTTTTCACCCATGACCATAGCAGCTGCTAATTCAAATGGAATCCAACCTTCAAAGCACATTACCAATGTCAATGCCATGGCGGCACTCGATGATTGGACAATGAGAGTTAAAACTGTTCCAACTATTATAAAAATAAGGGTCGACAGATACCCCATATCTGCGTAATTGGAAAGAAATGCCAGGATTTCCGGATTGGATTTAAGGTCAGGAACTGCGTGCTTCAAAGCGTCCAATCCCATGAACAGAAGGGCAAACCCAATGAGAACCTGTGCCCAAGCTTTAAACACGGTTCGAGACGAAAACATCATTGGAAAACCAATGGCAATTATCGGAAGGGCAAGTGCGGATATTTTTACCTTAAAACCAAGTATTGAAATCAACCAAGCGGTAATCGTGGTTCCAATATTGGCCCCCATAATTACTCCAATGGATTCAACCAGGCTCAAAAGTCCTGCATTCACAAAACTGACAATCATTACCGTTGATGCGGAAGATGATTGAACAAGTGCGGTTACCAAGAATCCGGTAAAAACACCTAAAAATCGATTGCTGGTCATAACGCGAAGAATCTCACGCATTTTTGATCCTGCGACCTTCTGAATGCCTTCACTCATCTCTTTCATCCCATAGATGAAAAAGCCAAGTGCCCCAATCAATTCAAGAATTTGTAGAATACCGAATTCCATTTTACCGTGTTTTCGGCAAATGTAGATGAATCGACTACGAACAATATTAAGGGAACGTTAAATCAGCATCCAACTACCATGTCGTTGGTCGGAAACTTAAACTCCTCGGCATCATTAAAAGGGTTTCAAAAACCTTTCTCTTCTGTTGCCCGTAATACCGCCCGCATAATAGATACGCGAGGGTGCCTCTTAATCGAGAGAACCATGAAGAGATTTACGAGAAAGAAAAAGATAGATATGTGGGTTTGGAGCAGAATGATCATTGCGATTATTCCAGCTTTTTTGTTTGGAGCAGAAACGAATGCTCAATTAGTCGTTGACGAAGCTGCTAGTGCTACCGAGATGGAGCAGTGGGTGGAAGACGTGCTACTTGGCTCGTGCGTAACGGTTTCCAACTTCACTTACACAGGAGAGGCTTGGGGGTCTGGAACGTTTGATGGAACTGGATCCAACATAGGAATGGATGGTGGTATTATCATGACCACTGGTCGTGCTAGCTACGCCATTGGCCCAGACAACGTTGACGACCGAACGCACAACCAGAATAACGGTGGCGATGCAGACCTTGACCAATTGTTAAATTTTGGATTTACAACGGAGGATGCGGTAATACTAGAGTTTGATTTCGTTCCTCAGGATGACACGCTTCGTTTCAATTACATTTTTGGTTCTGAAGAATACCCGGAGTATGTGGGTTCTGGTTTTAACGATGTTTTCGGATTCTTCATCTCAGGTCCTGGTTATGCTGGTCCATTCTCTAATGGTGCGGAAAACATCGCCCTAATTCCAGGAACTACCACTCCTGTAGCGATCAATAACTTGAACAACGGGTATAGCGCCACCGAGCCTGCAACGGGCCCTTGTACCAACTGTGCATATTATGTGGAGAACGGTGGTGGAACTACAGTTCAATATGATGCCTTCACCACGGTTCTGACTGCTCTTGCTGTAGTTCAACCTTGTTCAACCTACCATATTAAAATGGCTGTGGCGGATGCCGGAGACCATTCCTATGACTCTGGCTTATTCCTTCAAGAAGGCAGCTTCTCTGCAGGAGGTGGAGTTTCGGTTGAGATTGAAACATCCAACATTCCTCCAGGTATTTATGAAGGATGTAACGATGCTTGGTTCGTATTTAGAAGGTTGGACCTTCTGAACAATGGTTTACCAATTACAGCTGATTTCACAATTGGAGGAACAGCAATACCAGGTGTGGATTATACGCCTCTACCAACCACGATTACGATTCCAGCTGGGGAAGATTCTCTTCTGGTGAATATTGCAGCCTTGCTTGATGGATTAGTTGAAGGCACCGAGACAATCACGCTTACTTTGGATGATCCTTCTTGTTCTTGTCAAGCGCCAGAAACTGCGGTTATCGATATCCTCGATAATAATATCCCGCTAGCGGTTACAACAACCGGAGCTACTACGATCTGCGTTGGACAGTCAGCTAACTTGACAGCTACACCAGTAGGAAGTCAAACGCCATATTCTCAAAGCTGGGATAATGGACTTGGTTCAGTATTAAATCAAACCGTTTCTCCAACTGTAACTACTACTTACACCTTTACAGTAAGCGATGCTTGTGGTGGTCAAACTGTTCAGAGTTCTGAAACAGTCACAGTTGTAACCGGTGACTTTACCATAGATGACGATGAGCAATGTTTCCAAGGAAACAACTTCAGCTTTACAAACACAGGCACTAGCAACGGAACCGTTACCCATTTCTGGGATTTCGGTGACGGAACTGGAACGTCTACTCAAGAAAACCCTACTTATAGTTATGGTAGTGATGGAAACTACACGGTAACTCACCATGTGATTTTCACGGCTGCAGGCTGCACAACATCGGTATCTGCAGACGTAGATGTTTGGGACATGCCTACAGTTAGCATGGTGTCAACCAACATGGTTTGTGCTGGTGATGATGATGGAACTGCAACGGTTACCGCCTCAAACGGAACCACTCCTTATAGTTACGCCTGGACTCCTGGCGGACAAGCCACCGCAGTAATTACTGGCCTTGCGGTTGGTACTCATAACCTAACCGTCACTGATGCACACGGCTGTCAGGCAACTGATCAGGCGATTATAATTCAGCAGGATGTAATTCCGCCAACAGCGGTTTGTCAAAACTTAACGGTGCAGGTTGATGCCTCTGGAAATGTTGGAATTAGCGCAACTCAGATTGACAATGGATCGACCGACAATTGCGGAATCGCCAGCATGGTGGTTTTCCCAAACACCTTCAATTGTACTAACGTTGGAAACAACACGGTAACACTTACAGCTACTGACAATTCAGGAAACGTTTCAACTTGTAACGCCACCGTTACGGTTCAGGATCTTATTCCACCAACAGCATTATGCCAGAACATCATCGTTCAGCTTGATGCAATTGGATCTGCTATAATCACAGCTGCACAAATTGACAACGGCTCGAATGATGCTTGTGGTATCATTTCCATTACCGTTAATCCAGCCAACTTCAATTGTGCTGATGTAGGTGCAAACACAGTCACTTTAACTGTGACAGACAACAACGGAAACGTATCAACCTGTACATCAACAGTAACTGTTGAAGAGGTAATTCCTCCAACGGCTCTTTGCCAAGACATCACCGTTCAGTTAGATGCAACCGGAAACGTGACCATCACTCCAAATCAGGTTGACAATGGCTCAAACGATGAGTGTGGATTAGCGTCAATGACCGTTTCTCCAGACTCGTTCACATGTGCAAATGAGGGAGCGAATACGGTAACACTTACAGTGACGGATAACCACGGAAACGTCTCAACCTGTACTGCAACGGTAACAGTTGAAAACAACGTTGTGCCTACCTTTGGATGTCAAGATATCACTATTCAATTGGATGCTTCGGGTAACGCAAGCATCGATGCTGAGGATGTGAATGCAGGATCCAACGCAAGTTGCGGATTGGCTTCATTAACTGTTGATCCATCAACATTCGATTGCTCGAACATTGGCGGAAACACGGTTACGCTTACAGCCACTGACAACTCTGGAAACGTTTCAACTTGTAACGCCACCGTTACGGTTCAGGATCTTATTCCACCAACAGCATTATGCCAGAACATCATCGTTCAGTTGGACGCAATTGGAAATGTGAGCATCACAGCTGCACAAATTGATAACGGATCTAACGATGCCTGTGGAATCCTCAACATGACGGTTTCTCCATCCACTTTCCAGTGTATTGATGTGGGTGCGAATACGGTCACTTTGACCGTT
>JBLFWJ010000118.1:0-10520 GCA_047611425.1 Bacteroidia bacterium
CCATTCAAGGCATTCAATAAACTTTCGGCCGCGCGTAAATGGTTGAATACGCACAGGTAGTTATTTCAAGAATCTAGTTGATTCCGTCTCGTAACCCAACTCCATCATTTCCAAATGTGATCGGATTATCATTTTCACGGTCTGTATGAGTTGACCCATTTTCGAGATTAAGAACTCCTCTCGGACAAACTGTGGAACAGATTCCACATCCGACACAAGAAGATCTAACGATATTCTCACCTCGTTGAGCATAACTCTGAACGTCAATACCCATTTCGCAATACGTGCTGCAATTACCGCAACTAATGCACTGGCCTCCGTTGGTTGTGATTCTAAATCGAGAGAAGTATTTCTGAAGTAGGCCCAGATAAGCTGCCATTGGGCAACCAAACCGACACCATACTCTTGTTCCCAATAAAGGATAGAATCCAACTCCAATTACACCCGCAAATGCTTGACCGATAAAGAATGCATACCCTTTTGTAAGAGAGTGAGAGAATTCTCCAAAAATTCCTCCAACCAAGTACGAATTGACCCAAAGAAGAACGGTTAAAAGTGTGATGAACAATAGAATAGAATAGATCATCCATCGTTCTATTTTCCAGGCATTCAAGCTTTTATCGGATAGTTGTCGGAATGGATCTCCTGCTGTATTCGCCAAGCCTCCACAACCACAAACCCAGCTGCAATACCAGCGCTTACCAAAGAAGTAAGTCAAAATAGGAGTAGCGACAAATGTCATAATTGCCGAGATGATTAACATCCACAAACCGAGGGTCCCGCCTGACATTAATCCATTAACTGAATCTGGCCACAGCATGTCGTAATCCAACGGCCAGAAATAGCTGAAGTAGTATTCAGGCTGACTCATGGATTTGAGAAACTGTGGAATTAGAAACGCGAATCCAAGCTGAAAGAACATGATTGAAGACGTTCTTACTATTTGATAATTGGAATGACGATACTTAATGATGGCCCGTACGCCCATAATCAATATTGAAACCGTGTATACGAACGAGTACAGAAACCACTGATCGGCACGGTGTCCAAAAACGCCTTCACTCAAAGGGTTGAACATGGTAACGATTGCTGCTTCACCCCAAAGATCATTTCCACCCCAATAAAGAAGGATGTAAAATCCAGTTAGAAAGATTCCGAATGCCCAACCCAATACTCCTCTGTTGGTTAAGGATGAACTGAATATATTGTTGTTCTGTACGCCTGCAGGGCGGTTAAGAAACGTACGAAGCACGTAAATGGACAGACCAAGGAAGGATCCAAATACACCTGTCCAGAAATAAAAACTAGGGTCATTGTTTGCAGGACCAAATGCGCCAATTGTCACAGAAAGTAATGCCAACGCTGAGATAGCTACACCAATCTTTTGCACGACATCAAGCCCTGGAGCATGTGGATTAACCAACGAAATGCTAAATCCTTCTTTGCTCACGCGCTTGTCGTTTGAAATTTGTTCTGTACTTCCTTCTCGAATTTTTTGAAAAACTCTGGATCAAAATTCGCTCTGGATAACCCGCTTACAACTTCTGTAATCTGTGCTTTAGATTTAATCCAGCCAGCGCAGACCTCCTGCTTGAGTCTAACTCCCATTGCATTAAACCCCTTTACTTCTTTTGATTCCTTATCGTACACAATTCGAATGGCTCGTTTCCGCTTTGCACATTCCCAATAGAAGCTCGTTTCTCCTTCGGGTAAAACTGCCGGTACGGTTCCATACGTCTGATATTCAATATCCATAAATTTGGCGGAATTAAACCAGATTCCGGGATTGTATGAAGTTGGTGACCCACAAATTGTGGCGGCAACCGTTTCGCCCATTATCTTACCTGTGTACCAAACAGGCTCAATTGGCCTTCTATTGGCAATAGGTACTCGCTGTTGAGCACAATCTCCAAGGGCGTAGATATTCTTGATGTTTGAACGAAGATGCTCATCAACACAGACACCCTTTTTCACTTCAATTCCGGAATCTTTTAAAAATTCAATGTTTGGGTGAACACCAACGGTAAGTCCTACAAACTGGCAATCCAACTCTTCTCCATCACTCAAAATCACACTTTTCGCCCTTCCGCTTTCATCTGTTTTAATCTCTTTCAACTCTGTTGATAATCTTAAATCCACATGATGCTCGCGAATGTGCGTATTGATCATATCAGATTCTTCTGACGGTAGAACCCCATTCCAAAAGCTTTTCTCTCTCACAACGAACGTAACTGGAATTTGTCTGGATAGAAGCATTTCCACCATCTCAATTCCAATCAATCCTCCACCAACAACAACAGCTCTTTTTATTCCTTTGGTGTCTCGCTCCATTGCTTCCAAATCTTGGTAGCTATAAAGACCTTGAACGCCTTTCAAGTCCTGACCCGGCCAGCCGAATTTATTAGGAGAAGAACCAGAAGCAATTATCAGATCATCGTAAGTCATTTTCTCACCGGAGTCCAGTGTGATGGTATTATTCTCTGGCTGTACCGACTGAACGTATGCACGTTTTAATTCAATTCTGTTCTTTTCCCAAAACCAATCTTCATATGGTTTTGTGTGCTCATATTTCATGTGTCCCATGTAGATATACATGAGTGCAGTGCGAGAATAGAAATGATCGGTTTCAGCTGAAATGACGGTAATTCGGTGGTCGCTTCGTTTTCGAATGTGACGGGCAGCGGTAATACCGCTTATTCCATTGCCTATGATAATGACATGCCCCATTCGCTGGAAAACTACATTAATTCTGATTCAGACTTAGAGCAAGATGTCGCTAATAAGACCCATTTTGTACACAGCCATTAATGATCAAACTAACTTGAACCTAAATTAGTTTTGTGTGTTTTGAAATCATGAGACGATTACCCATCCTATTCCTGACAGTTCTAGTTTCTCAAGTGGCCTGTGGTCAAGTTGACAAACAGTCCAAAACTGCTGACGAGATTATGAAAGTCAACTGGTCAGATGATCAATGGAAACAAATGCTCACACCCGAACAGTACAGGGTAACCCGAGAGAAAGGAACAGAACGGGCTTTCTCCGGAGCGTACTGGAATCATAAGGAATTAGGAACCTACAAATGCGTGTGCTGTGAAAGCCCATTGTTTCATTCCTCAACCAAGTTCAAAAGTGGAACGGGTTGGCCAAGCTATTATCAGCCAGTAAATGATGTTAATGTGAAAGAAGAAGCTGATTATTCGTGGGGAGTTCGGGCAGAAGTGCTTTGCGCAAAATGTGATGCACATCTGGGCCACGTATTTGACGATGGACCCGAACCAACCGGATTGAGGTATTGCATTAATTCGGCTTCACTTTCTTTTGAAAACGAATAAGCACATCGCCTAAATTGGCACGGCAAGTGTTTAGTTTTAGGGCATTAAGCCACACCCCTTGAATCATTCTTTCATTCGCGTAATTTTAGTTCTATTTGCCCTGCCCTTTGCGGCTGTCAGCCAGAACGTTCAGTTGACCGGAGTCGTAAATGACCAAGATGGTAAGTCAATTCCTTTCGTTACCGTTTACATTGAAGGGTCTACCAACGGAACTACAACCAATGCAAATGGGGCATACATCCTGAGCCTTTCGCCAGGCTATCATACCGTGGTTTTTAGAAGTATGGGATACGCCACTTTGATCAAACCAACTCAAGTTGATGGTAATCTTGAAATGAATGTCACCATTCAACCTCAGTCCTATAGATTGAAAGAAGTGCAGGTTGATGGAAATGAGGACCCTGCCGATCGAATAATGAGACTGGCTCGAGGCAAACGAAAATTCTATCAAAGGCAGATTGATGAGTACGCTTGCAAAGTTTACATCAAGGGCATCAACTATATTAAAAACGCTCCAAAACGAATATTAGGTCAAGACATCAATATTGATGGGTTGGACAAAACAAGAAGTGGAATCGTTTATCTCTCCGAATCGGTTTCGGAACTGTATTACAAAGCCCCAGATAAGACTACAGAACGAGTAATAGCATCTAAAGTTAGCGGCAATTCTCAAGGGTTTACCTGGAATAACGCAACTAGCATTCAATTCAATTTTTACGATCGTAGCTATAACCTCGAAGGATTGAGTGATCGTGATTTGGTTTCTCCATTATCACCAAATGCTCGGCTTTATTATCGATTTAAGTATAAGGGCTTTTTTATGGAGGACAGCTTGATTATCAATAAAATCAAGGTGATTCCAAAGGTTAAAGGTGTTCCACTTTTCAAAGGATACCTCTTAATTCAAGAGAATACTTGGAGGGTTCATGGGGCTGATATGTTTATGACTAAAGATGCTGGAATCGACTTTGTGGATACCGTTAAAATGAAGGTTGATTTTGTGCCCATTAACGAAGATGTATGGTTGAAAAAGTCACTAACATTCGATCTTAGTTTTAATGTTAAGCTGGTTGGGATAAAAGGTTGGGGATCTTATTCATCTGTGTATTCCGATTACGAGATTGGTGATTTTGTTCCGGAACCAAAAGAAATTCGATTGGATGTTTCTGAGGAAGAATTAGCAATTGATTCTGCAGAGAGGGAAAGGCCTAGGGAAAAGTCGGAGTCCCGAAATGATTTCGAAAAACTGATAGAAGCATCAGCAGATTCAACAGAACAAAAAGATCAAATGAAAGATCTAATCGGCAAATATTCTGATGTAAAGCGTGGGCCGCTTATTAAAGTTGAGTCGGAAGCAAATGAAATGAATGAAGCGTTTTGGGATTCGGTTCGTGTAATTCCATTAACCGAGGTAGAAGCGTTGGATTATGACCGAAAGGATAGTCTTGAGTTGGTTCGAGATACGGATGTTTACAAAGACTCACTTGATAAAGAGAACAACAAATTCAAAATTGGGGACCTTGTGTTTGGCTATCAGTATTCACACCGGAAGAAACGTCTGCAGCTAGAGTTACCTTCCTTGTTAACGGTAATGAACTTTAATCCTGTTGAAGGATACAATTTTACGTTGGATCCTAGATTGAGCTATATGGATGATAAGAACAGACGAATCATGTCTGCTCAGATTTCTGCTCGATACGGATTAGCCTCTGCTCGATTTTACCTGAAAGGTTCCTTAGTACGGCACTTGAATCGGTATTGGAGGTCATCTGTAAGAGTGGAGGGTGGTCAATACATCGAGCAATTTTCGAATGGAAGCATCAAAGAATCCATTAACTCACTTTATTCGGTTTTATGGGAAACCAGTCATTTACGCGTTTACCGACATTCTTATGGAAAAGCCAGTTGGGGGCGCGAATTGTTCAATGGATTCAAAGTAAGACTGGAAGGATACTATGGGAAACGTGACCCGTTAAGGAATTCAACGGATCTTAAAAATCAGTTCATTGAAAGCGAAAGTCGAAGCTTTAAATCCAACGATGAGTTGAATGAAGATGTGGATTCAAGACCAGCATTAATTTCATCTCATACAGCAGCTACTTCCACAATACGTGTGAGCTATCAGCCTGGTGCTCAGTATATAGAGCATCCAGATCGTAAGTTATCTCTTGGTTCAAAGTATCCCCATTTCAGACTTCAGTACACCAAAGGTTGGGCAGGTATTATGGGTAGTGAAACCAATTTTGATCATGTTGCTCTTACAATTCGAGACGATCACAATCTTGGAATGATTGGTAGGTTGGAGTGGCGTGTAGGTGCTGGATATTTCATCAATAAAGCCTTTGTCCCCTTTGCAGATAGACAACACTTCAATACCTCTCTAACGCTTTTAGCTAAGAATGGATTGTCATCTTTTCGAGGCTTGCCTTATTACCATGCAAGCACGGATCAGTATCATGTAGAAGGCCATGTGGAACAACACTTTCATGGATTTGTGTTGAACAAGATTCCTCTCATTAAAAAGCTGAAGTGGCAAACAGTTGGTGGGTTCCACTATTTGTATCAACCAAACTTTGGTCATTTCTACGAGGCGACCGTGGGTATTGAGAACATATTTAAAGTACTACGAGCAGATGTCGCTTTCCCATTTCATAACCATAAATATCAGGGCGTTAAGGTGACGGTGAGCTTACCTTTCTAATTGGGTTCTAGAAGACAACTGAACTCAATTCAATGCGTCTCAGATTGTGATTAATCTTACTTTAGCGCGATTGAGTAATGGAGGGCCCAAAAAACAGTTATAAAATGCAATCAATTTTTAAAGGTTTTATTACAGGAATCATCCTGTTAACCAGCGTTAATCTGGGTTATGGTCAGCTTGTTGTTGATGGAGATTATACACCTGAAGAGCTTGTTGAGGATATCCTTTTGGGGGCTGGAGTTACCGTTTCAAACATCACCTTCACTGGTGAAGACAGTCAAAGAGGATTCTTTGATGGCTCTGCTTCAAACATTGGCATTGATGGAGGTGTGATGCTTTCGAGTGGAGATATTGAGATTGGAATTGGACCAAACACTGCCGGAGGAGCTGGATTGGGTGTTGGTGGTGATGGCGATCCTGACCTTGAAACGCTAAGTGGAGTAACAACTTTTGATGCCGTAATCATTGAGTTTGATTTTGTGCCTACAGGAGATTCAATCAACTTTGATTATGTCTTTGCATCCGAGGAATACAACGAATATGTATGTGCTGGTGTGAATGATGTGTTCGGTTTCTTCCTGAGTGGCCCAGGGATAACAGGCCCATTTACAAATGATGCAATCAATATTGCCTTGATTCCCGGAACAACTACTCCTGTTTCAATTAATACTGTGAATATTGGTGTTGCTGGTGCAAACGGTAATGCAGCCACTTGTGATGCCTTGGATCCTGATTGGCCAACATATAATGTGAATTTTACGGATAATCCAGGGGGTACATCCGTTGAATATGATGGATTTACTATCCCATTGACTGCGCAAGCAGAAGTTGTTTGTGGCGAGACCTACCATATTAAGCTTGCCCTTTCTGATGGTGGTGATGGAGTTTTTGATTCTGGTGTTTTTCTTGAGCAGAACGGATTTAGTTCTAATGCGGTTGAAGTGGAAATCACCACATTATCTGCTGATTCGGCAATCGTTGAAGGTTGCACAAATGCAAATATTGTTTTGTCTAGACCTAACGCTGATAGCACTATTGTTATTGACATGGTCATTTCTGGAAGTGCGATAAACGGTGTTGACTACGAATTCATTTATGATACGTTACTGTTTGAAGTGGGAAACCACACTGTAGAGTTTGAAATCATTCCTATCGATGATGGAATTCCAGAAGGTCAGGACACTATTGTTATCACAGTGTTTTCAATAAACCTTTGTGGCGATACAGTACCAAGTGTAGGCGTAGTGTTCATTAGCGCAGAGTATGAATTAGAAGCGGAGTCCGTAAATCCAACGATTCAATGTCCCGGTGATTCCGTATTGATTACTACTCTTGCAAGTGGAGGTAACGCACCATATTACTACGACTGGAATACTGGACAGCAAGGTGATTCTATTTGGGTGAATCCAACTGAAACCACTACCTATTATGTAAACATGACGGATAGTTGTATTGGAGTTGGAACGGATTCGGTCACGGTTTTGGTGGACATACCCGTGGAGCCAACAGTAAATGTTACCCCAACTTCTTTTCAGTTCGGTTGCCCTGGAGTACCATTAGATCTTTCGGCTAGCCCAGCATTTGGTAGTGAACCCTACACATATAATTGGAGCACGGGAGAAGAAACTCAAAACATCAACGTTACGCTGAATACTGATACTCTATTCTGGGTTGAGATTACTGATGTTTGTGGAACAGTCAGTAACATGGATACGATTGAGATTGACTTTATTCCACCACCAGATCCTGTAGTATCTATCAACCCAGGAACGTATGAATTTGAATGTGCTGGAGAAGTTCTGGAAATTATTGGAGACCCGGTTCAAGGACAACCACCTTACACTTATGAATGGAGCAATGGAGCAACAACTTCATCAATCAACGTAACGCTAACCAACGATACAGTTTATTGGGTTGAGATAACCGATGCTTGTGGTACAGTGAGTACTCAATCTTCTATGACAATCACCTTCAATCCTACAAACCCACCGCAAATAGAAACATCAAACGACCCAACTTTAGTTTGCCCAGATGATGATGCAACATTAACAGCTATCGCGGATCAAGGAAACCCTCCTTATACATATACTTGGAGCACGGGTGAATCAGGATCAAGTATTACTGTTAATCCTACTATTACGGAGGATTTTACAGTAACGGTGACCGATAACTGTGGGGCATTAGTAGAAGAGGATATAACAGTAACTGTTGTTGCTTATGAGGAAATGGAACTTGAAATAACTACCGATTTCTCTGTCCTCTGTGCAGGAGATGCTGCAGATATAGTTGCATTGGCGAATCTTGGAAGAGAGCCTTACACGTATTCTTGGGACAATGGAATGAACGGATCGAATATTAACGAGTCCTTCACTACTAATACTTCGTTGTCTGTTACTGTAACTGACTACTGCGGATTTGAAATTACCGAGGGATTGAATATTACTGTCCCAGTATATGATTTTCAATTGACCACTATTGAAGATTCTACAATTTGTGAAGGAACGTTCATCGACCTTTTTGCAGATGCAACTGGAGGTGCAGGACCATACAACTATGTTTGGGATGGTCAAGAAATAGTTGAAGGTTCGGGCGAAGACACTGCCTTGGTTGCCAATTCAGTTGATATCGTGATTTCTCAGGATAGCACTTTATTCCATTATCGTATAAATGTGACAGATCAGTGTGACGCGACTGCAGAACACACAGTAGGTCTTTGGATTCGAGATTGCACCTTGATTATTCCAAACGTATTTACGCCTGATGGCGATGAACACAATGAGAATTTGGTCGTTGCCAACCTGGATCAATATCCGAATTCGTCAATTCAAGTTTACAATCGATGGGGAATTTGCGTCTACGAATCTGACAATTATTTGAATGATTGGAATGGTGAAAAGAGTGAATCAGGTGTGTACTACTACGTTCTTACTCCGTCAAGAATTGATGTAGGGCCAGTAGCAGGGTATGTGCATATGATTAGAAACTAATTTAGGATGATTAGAAAAAGATTTATAGCCCCATTATTTATTCTTACGGCCTTTATTGGAATGACATGGTCATCCTGTGAAGTGATTGACAGTGTTTTATCCGATGCGCAGATTGCAGATGGATTAAAAGAAGCACTTCGTGTTGGAACCGATACCGCAGTTTATAATGGAAATAAGTCCAACGGATATTTTGGGAATGCTTTAATCAAGATTCTGATGCCACCAGAGGGTCAGGCAATAATTGATTTGATAAGCGTGATACCGGGGGGTGCTGATTTGGTTGATGAGGTTGTGCTAAAGTTGAATCGCGCAGCAGAAGAAGCCGCAGTTGAGGCTACTCCAATTTTTGTTGATGCCATTACCAATCTAACAATAACTGATGCGTTAAGCATTTTAAATGGCTCTGAAACCGCTGCAACAGAATACCTAAACACAAATACCAGTACAGGAATTCATTCTTTGTTTCAACCAAAGATTGAAACGGCCCTTACCACAGTTGGAGCTCAGCAGGCATGGACCGAGCTAACTGGTTTATACAATCAGATTCCTTTCGTTACTCCCGTTAATTCTGACCTAGCCGATTACACTACAGGAAAAGCAAAAGATGGTCTATTTCATTTGGTTGGAGAGGAAGAAAAGTTGATTCGTACAGATGCAACACATCAGGTGAATGATATTCTTCAAAATGTCTTTGGCGGTCAATAAATCAGGTTTGATGAATAGAATTTCGAGAATATTTTTTGGATTTTCAATCCTGTTGTTTGCAATTCAGGCAAATGGCCAGAATAAATTTGAAGGCCAAGTTGACTTCAAGATGGAATATGAAGAGATACCTGCCGAGATGGAAATGATGAAGGGTATGTTGCCAACTGAAATGGCGATGCTCATCAAAGGTGATCGCTCTAGGATTGAGCAATCTATGATGATGGGAATGAAGCAAGCAACCATTGTTGATATGAAGTCCGAGAAGATTCACATCCTTATGGATGCGATGGGTCAGAAGATGAAAATGACGATGGATATGAAAGAAGAGGAGGAGAAGCGAGGGGCTAAAGATGACATTGACATTAAATATGTTGAAGGCGAAAAGTTGATTGCTGGATACAAATGCAAAAGAGCTGAGATTACCAGCAAGGAGAGTAAGGCGCCTTTAGTGGTGTATTACACGGAAGAAATTCCGGGAGCGCTGAGCAGAGAATTCAAGGGCCTAAAGGGATTTCCTTTAGAATACGGCCATTCCGACCAAGGAATGACAGTAAAAATCACGGCAACTAAAGTGGATCAGAAGCAGTTGGATGAAAGTCTTTTTGTTGTTTCTGATGACTACGAGGAAATGGATCCTCAAATGATTGAAAGAATGATGGGAGGACAATGAAAACGGCCTTCAGAAAATATTGATAAGTGTAGTTAAAGGGGCTCGTGCCCCTTTTTCTTTACCAACGAAACAAGTAAATGAGTGATATAAAATTTAATACGCTTGGCCTGAATGATGGACTT
>JBLFWJ010000119.1:0-10408 GCA_047611425.1 Bacteroidia bacterium
GATTACGCTTGATGTTGATGCGCTGAATTCCATGTCGAAGGAATTAGAGAAAGACATGATCCGCCTGCAAGGTGAGATTCACGAACACGCTGGAGTTGACTTCAACATTCAATCTCCAAAGCAGTTAGGCGATGTCCTTTTCGATCATTTAAAGATTGACGAAAAGGCTAAGCGAACAGGCAAAACCAAGCAGTACAAAACAGGTGAAGAAGTGCTCTCGAAGCTCGTTCACAAACACCCAATTGTATCCTGCATCTTGGATTATCGTTCCGTTCAAAAGCTGAAATCAACATACGTGGACACCCTTCCACTTTTGGTGAGCGAAGTGACCGGACGGATTCACACTTCCTACAATCAGGCGGTTGCCGCAACTGGAAGATTGAGTTCCGACAAGCCGAACCTGCAGAATATTCCGATAAGAACCGAACGAGGACGGGAGATCAGAAAAGCATTCATCCCGCGAAGCGAGGATTACGTTTTATTGGCAGCGGATTACTCTCAAGTTGAATTGAGAATTATCGCTGCATTAAGCGGTGATGGCCCTATGATAAAGGCATTTAAGGATGGCCTCGACATTCACAAAGCCACGGCTGCCAAGGTTTTTGGGGTTGAGTTGGAAGAAGTTGATCGTGAAATGCGAAGCAAAGCCAAGGCCGTCAACTTCGGGTTGATGTACGGTCAGTCGGCATTTGGATTGGCGGACAATCTGGGAATTAAAAGAGCTGAGGCGCGAGAAATCATCGACAACTACTTTGAGGAGTTTCCAACCATCCGCGCTTACATGGATAAGAACATTCAGTTTGCAAAAGAGAACGGTTACGTGGAGACAATAATGGGTAGAAGACGCTACCTCCGTGATATCAATTCAAGCAACCAAACTGTTAGAGGCTTTGCTGAAAGAAACGCAATCAACGCACCGATTCAAGGTTCGGCTGCTGACATCATCAAAGTGGCCATGATTGATGTACACGCTGAAATGCAGTCGCGAAACATGAAGTCGAAGCTTCTTCTTCAGGTGCATGATGAATTGGTTTTCGATGCACACAAAGATGAGCTGGAAGAGCTGAAAACACTGGTTTCCGAGAAGATGGTTGGCGCTGCCGACCTCGATGTAGAAATGGTTGTGGATATGGGCGAAGGCAACAATTGGCTGGAGGCTCATTGATCAGATAACCTTAATCGAATTCCTCCGTACAACTCGTCTATCTCTGGAAAAGAGTTCAAAAACAGGATTGATATGGAATTGACCAAACTTCGTTTACCGCTATTAAGTTTTGCGCTGATGGGCCTGATGGCCTGTGAATCTGCTGAGCAACAAGCGCCACCTCCTGCTCCCAAAGAAGAGGAGAAGGAAATGGATCTGGCCGATGCCAATCAAATGCTTCGTGAAATGCCTTCTCCAATAGAAATGGCCATTCTTGTCAAGCACTCCGGTGGAGCGTATGATCCAGATTTATTAAATCCAATCAAGAATTTAGACAACTACGTAGCCAGCGGAAAAAAGGCAATGAACCTGGGCGTTTATAGCGCGGACGTTGGTTATACAACGCTTTACAAGCAAACTCAAGAGACGATTCTATTCATGAACAACATCCGTAAATTATCGGATGCAATCGGTCTCTCTGATGCTTTTGATCAAAGCACTTTTGATCGGGTTGAAGCCAATATTGAAAACCGTGACTCTTTGCTTCACATCATCACGGGTGCATATCAAGTGAGCAACGATTATTTGAAAGAGAATAACCGGTTGAATACCTCAATCTTGATAATCTCCAGCGGATGGTTAGAATCAATGTACTTGGCGTCCAAACTTGATGGTGAAGAAGGCCAAATGGTTCAAGTCTCGGCAAGGATTGCAGAGCAATCAATAGTTCTAGAGAAACTTGTTAATGCGATGGCCCTGATACCAAATGACCCAACGGTCGCTGAGTTTCAAGGGAAACTGGCAGCTTTATTGATCGAGTTCAATAAAGAAGTATTGGTAACTGGAGATGAGGAAAACCTCGTAGTTAACGAAGCCAGAATGGCCGAAATTTACGCTGAGATTGATATCATCAGAGCGTGGATGATCACTTGATCAGAATCCCAGCTCAGCCTTAAAACGACCCAGTACTTCGCTTGCAACGGGCCTCGCTTTTTCGGCCCCCTTCAAAAGTGCATTTTCTATTTCTGCAGGATCATCCATGATTCTGTCAAATGCCTCACGTTCAGTTTTAAACTGATCCATAATCAGTTCAAAGAACGCCTGCTTAGCGTGACCATACCCGTAATTAACACCAGCATAATTCTTTCGCATTTCGGCTTGTTGATCGGCCGTTGCCAAAAGCTTGTATAAAGCAAAGACATTGCATGTATCAGGATCTTTCGGTTCGTCCATTCCTTTGCTATCAGTAACGATGGTCATTACCTGCTTCCGTAATTTTTTCTCTGGAAGAAAGATGTCGAGGTGATTTCCGTAGCTCTTGCTCATCTTCCGGCCATCGGTTCCGGGTATCACCATCACCTCTTCGTTAATCTTCGATTCCGGAATCACGAAGATCTCTTTGCCGTATGTATGGTTTACCGAACGCCCCATATCACGGGTCATTTCCAAATGCTGTTTCTGATCTTTTCCTACAGGAACGATATTCGCATCATACATTAGAATATCACAGGCCATCAACACTGGGTAGACAAATAATCCGGCATTCACATCAGAAAGCTGCTCACTCTTGTCCTTGAACGAATGGGCGTTTGCCAACATTGGAAAAGGCGTAAAACAGCTCAGGTACCAAGTCATTTCCGTTACCGCTGGAATATCCGATTGACGGTAAAAAACCGTTTTCTCTGGATCTAACCCGCACGCCAACCATGCAGCCGCGGTGGCCTGCACATTTTCTTTTCTAAGTTCTCCGTCTTTTATAGACGTTAAAGAATGTAAGTCAGCAATGAACAAATAGGATTCATTTTTCGGATCTGATGCCAACTCCAACGCTGGTTTTATCGCTCCCAAAACATTTCCCAAATGCTGTCTTCCGGAACTTTGAATACCTGTAAGAATCCTTGCCATTTCGCTCAATTATTGGCGGCCAAATCTACGACAAAGGGATCGCACAGGTCGACCTCTCAACCAAGTGTAAACCTATCTTTGCCGCATGAAGTGGATTGGGTGGTTTTTGGGCAAGCTGTACAGAGTAATCTTCTTCATCAATGCCTTTTTAACATTCCTACCATTCTACCCACTTTTTCTGGCTACGGTTTATCATCCACCATTTTTTCCAACGGCATTTAAATTCAAACGAATTTGGGCTTGGCTTATGATCTACCCAATGGGCGTTTGGGTAACCAAAGAGGTTGAGGAAGAAATTCCCAAAGGCACCTACGTTTATGTGCCCAACCATACATCCTATCTAGACATCATCATTTCGTATCTCGTGGTTCCTCACTATTTCATTTACGTTGGAAAAGTGGAACTGTTGAATTGGAAGTTCTTTCGAATCTTCTTTCATAAGATGAACATCCCAATAGACCGCGAAAACTTGAAACGTTCCTACGATTCATGGGCAAGAGCGGCAGACATGTTGAAAGATGGCGTAAGCATCGGAATCTATCCTGAAGGCAAGATTCCTTTTGAAACGCCCAAGTTGGGAGCATTTAAAAATGGGCCGTTCAAGTTGGCAATTGCTGCTCAAGCTCCAGTTGTTCCAATTACCTTTGTGCACAATTGGAAATTGCTGCCACCGTGGCCTACAAAATGGGGTCCTGGCGGGCGGCCTGGAAAAAGCTTTGTGAAGATACACAAGCCGATTCCGACCAAAGGAATGACCGAAAATGATGTGGCCGCCTTACGACTTCAAACGCGCAATGTGATCAACGAAGAGTTACAACGACATGGATATAACCGATAAGACTGTTGACGAGATTGCCCACTTGGCTCGGCTTCAATTTGAGGGCGAAGAAAAGGAGGCGATTAAAAAGGACCTGAATCGTATGCTTGAATTCATGGATGTTCTGAACGAAGTTGACACATCCAATGTTGAACCGCTGATCTACATGACGGAAGAAACAAATGTGATGCGGGATGATGTAATCAAATCAACCATCACTCAAGCACAGGCATTGAAGAACGCACCTGCCAAAGACAGCGACTACTTTAAGGTGCCGAAGGTTTTGAAGAATCCGGCCGACTAAAAGGCGTTGTCTTCTCCCCTTATCGCATTTACAACTGTAAGTACGATTAACTTAAAATCCAGTAGGAAGCTCCAATTTTCGATGTACCACACATCGCTTTTTACACGAAGCTCCATCTCTTTTACATCCTTGGTTTCACCTCTGTAACCTCGCACTTGAGCAAGTCCAGTTATTCCAGGTTTGATAAGGTGACGAACCATGAACTTGTCGATAATCTTGCGATAATCTTCCGTGTGTTTTAGCATGTGCGGACGTGGGCCAACAACACTCATATCACCTTTAAACACATTTAGGAATTGAGGCATTTCATCCAAACTTGAGGACCGGAGGAATTTCCCAACTTTAGTGATTCTCGCATCTCCTTTGCTGGCCTGCTTCAGATGCGAATCATCGTTTACCGTCATTGTTCTGAACTTGTAACACAAGAACGATTCATTTGCCCTACCCGACCTTAGTTGCTTGAATAATACCGGCCCTTTTGAGGTCATTTTTATGGCAATGGCAATGATGAGATAAAGCCACCAATAAATTGCCAATATCACGGCAACTGAGAATACAATATCGAATGCCCGTTTGATGAATTGGCTTTGCAAATTCTCTAGCGGTTCGGTTCTAATCGTGATAACGGGAACACTCCCATAAAACTCCATATCAACCCGTTTAAACTGAAAACTTCGGAAATCTGGAATGATCCTCAACCTCACCAGGTTGTTATCCGTGTATTCAATCAATTCTCTAATATGCTCCGTATTCGCTAACGGTAAAGTGTAGAATATCTCATCAACTTTATTCTCTTTGGCGTATTCAACTGCCTCGCTGATCTTGCCAACAATTTGGTCTTTATTCTTTGTTTTTGGATTATCGGAAAAAATCCCCAAAAGCTTAAATCCATGTGATGTATGATGATTGAAGTGGTCGATAATCTGGTCCGCCACCGAATTGCCGCCAACAATTATCACTCTTCTATAATTATACCCGCTTTGGCGATACCTGTTTAGCAAATACAGCATGAGCATTCTCCAGCCAAATTGGCTAATTGCGAAAATTGCGAATGTGAAAAGCAATTGCTGTCTAGAGTAATAATAACCCTTGAGTGAAAAGATGAAACTAGAGGCCATCAGGGCCATCAGAACGTTTGATCGAAAAAGGTTAACCGCTACTTTCTCAACGCTTTGAACCCGAGCTATTTCATAAACCTTGGTGATATAAACCACCACAATCCAAATAAGGTTAAGGACAATCCAAAGCTGTCGATAATGGTCGTTTAGCTCAAAGCCGTTACCAAATCGCAAAGCCGCAGCAACAAGAAATGACGAGTTCAAAAGAACTACATCTCCGATAAAATGAATAATGCCAATAAACTTAGAATACCTTCCTTCCATGGGGGCTGATCGCAGGCCAAAGCTACTTTTTTTACTAGTCTACTAAATACAAATACACCAACGTAGCAATTGGGTCTACGACTGTCAGGGTTTTAGTCAAACATTGCGTCATAGAACCGCACCAACTTTGTTCTTTCAAAATCCCAGCTGAGTTCGTTAACCACACGGTTTCGACCAAAGTCGCCCATCTGCTTTCGCTTTTCGGGATTATCGAGAAGCAACTCAATCTTGTCTGCAAAGTCTTCCAAGCTGTCATTCTTGGCATATAAAGAAGCTTCTTCCGCAGAGAATCTGCCCTCTTTCAAATCATATTGAACAACAGGCTTGCCAACAGCCATGTATTCCATCACCTTATTGGTAGTGAGGAGCGTATTCAATTCATCCGGAACATCTGGGTTTACACAGACATCGCAAGTGTTCAGAACGTCATTCATGATTGTGTTGTCGCTGACCATTCCGTAGAATTCAACCATATCATCCACTTCCAATTCTTTGGCAAGACTTTTCACATTCTCCAATTCGGTACCTCCACCCATTATGGCGAATTGTACGTCACCTCTTCTGTCTTTGATGATGCGTGCAATTTTGACAAGTAGGTCTAAGCCATCCTGTTCTGCAATAATTCCCAAATAGCCGATTAGGAATTGCTTACCGCGCTTCAGTTCTGTTTTTGGTTCTTGAATTCTAAGTCTGTTAAGGTCGGGGCCACTTCTTACAATCTGAACCTTTTCAGGCGACATTCCTCCCCGCTCGATGGCGATTTTTTTGAATGATCCATTGGTAGCAATGCTATAGCTGGCCAGGCCAAAAGTTGCTCTTTCAAACCACTTTAGGAGCGTATGAAAAAGACCCTTTTTCCCAAATTTGGTAAAGAACAATTCTGGACTAAGATCATGATGATCAAAGACGTATCTCGTGCCTAAAAGACGAAATGGTGCAGCCACCATAAATATCAAATCTGGCGGGCAGCAGCCATGTATAATGTGCACCCGCTTTTTAAGGAAGATCCGCAGAGTATAAAAGAACTCCCAAAATAATGCAGCAGAATATTCAATAAGATAACCCAACCCACCTGTTCCTTCTGGAGGTAACGGATGACGATAAATGTCTATATCATTGATTCGCTCGTAGGGCTTCAGAAAGCCTTTCATCTGTGGACAAATGATACTAACATCAGCACCCGCATCTTTCAATGCGTTTGCTTCTTGCCAAACCCGTTTGTCAAACGGCAGTGGCAGATTCTCCACGATGATTAAAACATGTTTGCCAGCAACGCCCATTAATACCAGATAAAGTTGATTAAATCAGAAAACACTGCTCCCATTCCTGTTGGTTTTTTGGAAGCTGGCCTTAAGGTCACTTCCTTTTGCAATCTTACGCGATTTCCGTAATAGATTGTTCCTCCAGAAAATGGAGTTGAAGAATTTAGTTTGCCAATCACCCCCGAAGCATCAACATCCAACTTTTCTCCAATCAGTCCGAAGTACTTTTTAGGATCATTCATCAGATCCTCGTATCGTACACTAATTGCCCGATGATTTCCTTTCAATCGCCAAAAGGCCAAATGGCATAGTTTGCTTGCCATGAAGTAATACAGGTTTGCACCGAACCACGATTTCGAGTTCTGTTCTACATCTTTTTTGGCAAACGAAGCAACAACAGATGATGGCCTCCTTTTTATATAGAGATAGGCCACATCAATCTTTTCAGAACGGCCAATACTTAATGCCCTGCTAGAATATTTACTAGAATCAATTAAGACTGCCTGCCCTGTTTTTTCAGCGATGAGCTCATAAACAGATTCAACAAAATCAAGGTATTCCGAGAATTTAGTCTTGTTGTATAATCCTAGATAGTTGAAAGTGAATTGGCCGTGAAACTCAAACTGACGATGCAGTCCTGCCATCTTATTCCAATCCGTATTGGGATACCTAGCATCAAATTCCTCCTTGATTCCTATCCATAATTTCTGAGCAGAATGATCCTTTGGATATTGATACGGTCTACCTTCTTCGGAAGGATAACGGTTCAATTCGCCACAGCTGATTGCATTCTCCATATTGCCCAACACAATATCGAGCAACGTGGTTCCGCTTCTTCCTAATCCTAATATGTAAACAACTTTGGTTCGCATAAATGCAGCGCAAATCTACTTTTTAGATGCGGTCAATTACAGATTTATCTTATCAAGAATCAACTGTTGATTTCGAAGTCAGAAACTCTCTTGGCACGATGGTCCATCAGATACTTTTGTTCATCAAATTCATCGATAATGAAAAAAATAGCACTCCTTGTAATTCTAGCAGCTGTCACACTTCCATCCTTGGCGCAGCACACACTCATTTTTAAGGACGGAGAAAAAATTAGAGGAGAAATGCAGTTTATGAACGGAACCACCGTCAAGTTCTTTCATGGCGGAAGGGCCGAGGAGTTTGAGATTTCGACCGTACGAACCATTCATTTGTTTGATGATAAAGCTGAAAAGAAGGAAAGTGCCTCTCACTTGCGTAAGTCTTTTAAGAATGGATTTAACAAGATAACCTACCAAATGGAAGGTCGAACGATGACCAAATTCCCAAAAATCCAACTTGGAAGTGTGGAAGAAGGTGTTGTTGTGGTTGACGTAATGATTGACAAATACGGCAACGTTAAGAGCGCAGAACCAGGTGCTGCCGGTACCAAGACCAGCAACGACACATACCTTTTTACCAAGGCGAAAGCTGCTTGTCAAGGAACGAAATTCAACAGCGACCCTGTTGCTCCACTTTCTACCAGAGGTAAAATATGGGTTGAGTTTTAATCCTGTCCGTGATTAACCGACTTGGATTACCTTTCGGGAAACGAATTCACCTTGAAACAGACTCTTTTCGCACTCTGCCTTTTTGCCATTACACCATCGATTCTATTAGCCCAATGCAATGGGTTTCAAGAGCTTTGTGGGCTCAAGTATGATCAGGTTTCTTACCTCACCACCCACAATGCATTCAATGCTGGTGATGATGGTTTTTCACTACCAAATCAGAATCAGGGATTGATCGGGCAACTGAATGGAGGCGTGCGTGGATTCATGTTGGACGTGTATGACGAAGGTGGGGTACCAACTGTTTACCATGGATTTGCGTTTTTAGGAACAGCCCCTCTAACAAGCAATCTCACCGAGATCAAGACTTTTTTGGATGCCAATCCAAATGAGGTAGTCACCATCATTTTTGAAAGTTATGTTGATGCCAATATGATGGAATCTGCTTTTGTTCAAGTAGGGCTTTTGCCATACATGCACGAGCAAGTACTTGGTTCGCCTTGGCCTACGCTGCAACAGATGATTGATGCCGGAACGCAGTTGGTTGTTCTCACCGATTCAGACGATGCCAGTCCAACACAAGGTTGGTATCACTACGTCTGGGAATTTGCCGTAGAAACAGGCTTTAGCAATAATGCACCTTCCGATTTTTCATGCGATTTCAATCGAGGCGACTCGATAAACGATCTTTTTATCCTAAATCATTTTGTTACTGATGCCACGGTTGGAATTGGAATTGCAGCTCAATCAGAAATCGTAAATGCCTTTGATTACTTCTACCCAAGGGCCGTTAGCTGTTGGAATGAAAAACAGAAATTTCCCAATTTCCCAACAGTAGATTTTTACGAATTGGGCGAAACCAAACGGGTGGTTGATTCATTGAATCTAAACCCGATCCATTTAGATATTGAAAGTGTCGATTCTCCACCATTCACCATAGAAACAAAGGGAAATGGTGTCTACAAGATTTTATTTGATGCGCCTAATTCTATTGCCCAAATTGAGGTTTACTCGGCTATAGGAAGATTAGTGGATTATTTTTCTGCGGAACGGACAAACGCTTTTACAGTTGACCTTGGATCGGAACCGAAGGGACTCTACATGGTGAAAGTATCGGCTGATAAAGGCCGGGACAAATCAATCAAACTGTTGAGGTAGTGCAGAGGTCATGTGAGCTGACGAAAGATCAGTTTGGAGGACTAAATTATGAGCTATGTATGATGTGAAATCATATTAGCATTGTGAAATGCATGTGCAGTGTATCGCGAAGCCATCACAGCATAGTGCGATTCCATCTCAGCGCAGTGCTGTCTCGTTAGAGTGCTAAACAACTTTTGGGGCGTGCAACGCAAATGAAGTTTACTCCATATGAAAGATGGCGACCCTGATTTTCCATGTTTAGTTGGCTAGAAATTACCCCGCCCAATTATCCCGATCCAAGCTTCTGTATTGAATGGCTTCGGCCAAATGTTGGCTTGAAATTGATTCAGCCCCTTCCAAATCAGCTATGGTTCGAGACACTTTTAAGATGCGATCGAATGCTCTGGCGGAAAGGCCAAGACGATCAGCTGCTGTTTTAAGCAGTTGCCTTCCAGCATCATCGATTTTGCAGACTTCTTTTAAAAGCTTGCTACTCATTTGAGCATTGGCATGAATACCGGGACTGTCCTTGAACCTTTCATTCTGAACGTTTCGTGCGGTGATTACTCGTTCACGAACAACTTCGCTTAGCTCTCCATTCCGTTCTTCGGTCAGTTCATTTATCGGAACTGGCGTGACTTCGATATGAATGTCGATTCGGTCGAGAAGCGGCCCAGAAATCTTGTTTAGATATTTCTGAACTACACCTGGGGCACAAACACATTCTTTCTCCGGATGATTATAATAACCGCAAGGGCAAGGGTTCATACTTGCCACCAACATGAAACTAGCCGGATATTGAACCGACATTCTCGCACGAGAGATATTCACTGTTCGATCTTCCAATGGTTGACGCATTACTTCCAAAACCGTTCTTCGGAATTCAGGTAACTCATCTAAGAATAGGACACCATTA
>JBLFWJ010000120.1:0-10394 GCA_047611425.1 Bacteroidia bacterium
ATCTGACAGTTCCATCTCAGAACCTTGAAACCGGATTTTGGTTGGAAAGCGATCGAATGTTGAGTCTGGCGTTTACTCCAAAGAGCCTTGAAGTGCAACGTAGCGTGGTGATCGAGGAGTTTCGTCAGCGATACCTCAATCAACCTTACGGAGATGCTTGGTTGCTGCTTCGACCCTTAGTTTTCACTAAACACGGATACAATTGGGCGACCATTGGCAAGGAAGAAAAGCACATTGAAGAGGCTACGATGGAAGATGTAAAAGCATTCTTCCACAAACATTATCGGCCTAAAAATGCCATACTCGTTGTTGCTGGAAATGTTGAATCTGATCAGGTTCGAGCTTTGGCTGAGAAATATTTTGAACCCATTGAGAAGGGTAATAAACCGGTTCGAAATATTCCCGTTGAACCACAGCAAACCAAACCTAGAAGATTAGAAGTTGATCGGGATGTTCCGCAAGATTCGATATACATGGCTTTTCATATGTGTAAAAGAACGGATGACGACTACCCAAAATTCGATCTTCTTTCAGATGTGTTGTCACTTGGAAAATCTGCCAGACTCTACCGAAGGTTGGTGCAAGAAGAACAATTGTTTACTGAGTTACACGCCTACGTAATGGGCGAAAGAGACCCTGGAATGTTCTGTGTTTCAGGAAAATTAAGTGAAGGCGTTTCCTTGGAAAAGGCTGAAGCCGCCATTTGGGAAGAACTGCAAAAAGTGAAGTCCGATATTTCTTCTGCAGAACTAGAGAAGATTAGAAATCAAGCAATTTCCAGCCAAGAATTTGGACAGATGAGCGTGTTGAACAAAGCAATGGGATTGGCTTATCACGAATTGATGGGGGATGCAAACGAAATCAACCTAGAAGTTGAGAAATACGTTGCCGTCACCGCTGATGAAATTATGAATGTCGCTTCTGAGTCCATCATTCCGAATAATTGTTCGACTCTAATTTATCACCGAAAAAAAGCCTGAAATGTTGGATAGAACTTTAACACCAGAATTTGGGGCGATTGATAAAATCGAACTACAGCAACCGGAAAAAACAGCGTTGAGCAATGGTATTCCTATTTTCCTGCTTGAGGCAGGAACACAAGATGTATTGAAGATTGAAATCTGGAGCAGATCAGGATCTATTTACGGAAGCGAGGGCCCAGTTGCCGAAGCGACATCAACGCTGATGTCTGAAGGAACCTCTTCAAGAACAGCCGAGGAAATCGCAAATTCCTTCGATCAATATGGCGCTCATTTTGAATCCAATTCCGACAAGGAAAATTGCAAAGTCGCGCTTTACACACTTGGTCAATTCTTGGAACCAACGTTAAAGTCCTTTGCAGACGTAGTGCTAAACCCAACATTTCCTGAAAGTGAAGTGAAGGTTTATGCTGACAAACGCAAACAACAGATTGAACTTAGTCTCGAGCAGGTTGGAACGTTGGCTTCAAGAGCTTTCACGGAGAACTTGTTTGGAAAGGGGCATCCATATGGAAAGGCCGTTCAACCTGAAAACCTTCAGAATTTGACAAGTGCTCAACTTACTGCGCATCATCAAAACAAATTTTTGCCTTCGGTCCAACGGATAATCTGCGCTGGAAAAATGCCAACTAGCCTAATGTCGGATTTGGAAGCTGCTTTTGGAGGAATTGAAATTCAGAATTCTGAGAATCTTAAAACAGAATTTCCAGATTCCATCTCGGATCGTTCCATTCGAATTGAAAAGAAAGGTGCTGTTCAAAATGCAATTAAGATCGGGCGACCAATGTTCAATCGACTTCATCCAGATTACGTTGGAATGCAAATTCTGAGCACCGCGCTTGGAGGATACTTCGGATCGAGATTGATGTCAAATATTCGTGAAGACAAGGGATATACTTATGGGATCGGGTCGAGTATCCAGTCGTTTCAAAATTCAGGTTACTTCGTGATTAGCACAGAAGTTGGCAGCGATGTTTGTGAAGCTGCGCTGAAAGAAATCTATTCTGAACTAGAGCGATTGCGAACAGAACCCATTTCTGAGGACGAAATGGGATTGGTGAAAAATTACATTATGGGTGCTCAGTTAAAATCTGTGGATGGCCCATTCTCACTATCATCTAAATGGAATGGATTAATCAATTTCGGTCTTACCGAAAGTGATTATCAAGCTTTCATTCAGGAAATTCTCGACATAACTCCAGAGCGACTGCAAACGTTGGCAAAAACATATCTTGAAAAGGAAATGTTGATGGAAGTTGTAGCTGGAAAAATCTGAGCAACCAAATTGGTTTCAATCCGTTTACTATCAAGGGTTCACGTTAAGAAACAGATACGTTTTTGGTCGATTGGCCCTCAATATAGTTGGTATTTTTGCGTTTGGCCTCCGAAATTAAATGAAATTACTCCGTCATTTTGTGTTGAGTTTGCTGATTCTAGTAGGAATCGGAAGCCCGAATACTGTCCAGGCAGACCATGTTCTGGGAGGAAGTATTACGTGGGATTGCATCAGTTCTGGACCCGATGCTGGCAAGTTTCGATTCTATCTGACTATATACCGCAATTGCGCTTCTACTAATGTTATAACCGCGTTTGTAAAATCTGAAACCTACTCCCCATTAGGTAATATGTCAATGACTCTTTTGAGTTCAACGGACGTATCTCCTACACAATGCGGAGTTAGTTGTGCTACTGCAATTCCTGGAGATGCTGGGTTAATTGAAGAAGTGATATTTCAAAGCGACCCAGTGGTTATCGATGAAGCACCACCAGCAACTGGACACATATTCTCATACTATGCGTGCTGTCGAGGAGAGATGGACAATATTGTAAACCCACTATCATATCTAATGTATTTCAGGGCGGTCATGTACCCTTATGAAGGACAGAGTTTAAATCCTTGTTATGACAGTTCTCCGCGATTTGTAGCACCTTCAAATAGTCTGCTTTGCTCAGGATACGAGTTTAGATATTCTACAGCTGCAGTTGATCCCGACCAAGATTCCATAAGCTACAGTTGGAGTCAACCTTTTGGGTATGACGACAATGTGAATGTCACAATCCCTGTTACTTTCCAGCCAGGGTTTTCTTTTAATAATCCTCTTCCTGGTCCAAATCTTTCGACTTTAGACCAGAGCACCGGCATGATCAGCTATGACACTGATGCCGCTTTACAAGGAAAATGGAATATGACCGTTGCTGCATATGGTTGGAGAAATGGAACACTAGTCTCTGAGAACACTAGAGAATTGGTTCTTGAGACCTCATCCTGCCCTCTTGCTAATCAGGTTCCACAAGTGAATGGTGCAGCCAACACAAGCATTACTGTTAACGCTGGCGATTTGGTCACGTTCGATATCGGAGCAACAGATTCGGATCAACCATTGGGCTTTGCACAAAACATTACGATGACTGCAATCGGCAATCAATTTGCCAATGATTTCACGAATGTTAATGGCTGTGCCAATCCACCTTGTGCCACTCTAACGAACGTACCTCCAGCAGTAGGTTCAGCATCGGTAAACACTACGTTTAACTGGCAGACCGATTGCTCCCACTTACCCACGTTTGCCGAATTTGCGGTCACCTCTTACACCTATAATTTTGTTTTCAGATGTGAAGATGATCACTGTCCCATCCCTGGAATAAGTTATGCTAATGTCAGTGTTACCATTCTTGGAGATGAGGTTTTGCCTTCGCCTGAATCTAGATGTGTCTCAATTATAGATGATGACAATATTCAGATTGAATGGCAAACAATTACTCCAATTGTCCCAATGCCTATTTCATTTGAATATGTTATTTATCATAGCTCGACTGGGCTTTTGGGCTCTTGGACAGAAATAGGAACCGAGCCAAATGTTGGTGTTGGTTCATTCATCCACAGTACCGGAATGTTAACCAATCCAATAAGCACTGGGCCAAATTATTATCAAGTACGGACAAGATCGGGTTGCATTACCAATCCCGTTGTAGAAGCCGCATTAAACACGGTTAGTTCTATTCATCTCACAACAGTAAATAATGGATCCACACTTAATCTATCCTGGACTCCCGTTGCAACACCACCACTCCCTTCTTCTAACGGAGGAACTGGATTATATCAAGTCCAAGAGGAAAACCCAGCGGGATCTGGAATTTGGAATGTGACTTATGCTACAACCGACTTGTCTTACACTAGAACAGTGACAGAATGCGATGAAGACATTGCTTTTAGAATTGAATTGACGGACAACCTTCCTTGCACAAGCACTTCTAATGTAATTCAGGAAACCTTAAACAACCCGAGTGGACCAGCGGATCAACCATTAGACTCGGTTAGCATTGATCCTAGTAGCGGACTTGCCATTCTAGGTTGGCCACCAAACGATAGCCTTTTTGTGACAGAATATCAGATTCAGGTTAGTGATCCTGCGGGAGGCTACGCTCAGGCTGGCATTAATCCAGGCTACTTCAATACATTCTTCGAAAACCCTGCGAGCTTGGCCATATCAGAGAGCGAATGCTACAGAGTTTCCTCTAACACAAATTGCGGAATTCCAGGCCCACCAACATCTGGCCAGAGACAATGCACCATGCTACTAAATGTTGAGCTGGAACCTTGCGCAAGAACCAATCATTTAACCTGGAATCCCTACTTGACATGGGAAGAAGGTGTTAAGGAATATCATATTCTGGTAAGAAAAGATGCAGAGCCTGAATTGAAAATAGCCGTGCTAAATGGAACCGAAAACACCTTCTCTCACGAGAGTTTACAATTGCAAGCCACTTATTTTTATAAGGTTAGGGCAGTAAGAAATGTTCCAAGGAGAATAACGTCTACCTCTAATGAGGTATCGAAGTTCGTGTTCGTTTCTAAAATTCCAGATTACCATTATGCTTTTAGCACAACGGTACCAAACCACGATAAAGTATTGCACAACGTATTTGTAGATAATACAGCAGGCATAACCGGATTTGAGATTTTAAGGGGGCAATTACCCGAAACACTTGGAAAGGTAGGAACTATGGAATTCGATTCAATTTCTCAGTTTTACGAATACTCAGATTTTCAGGCCAAACCAGATATCAGATCATACTTCTACGCGACAGTTGCATTGGATGCCTGTGAGGAACCGATGGATACGTCAAATATTACTCGCACTATTTTTCTTGATGCGGAGGCCATGCCAGACCGTACAAACATGCTTACTTGGAATTCGTATGAGGGATGGTCTACAGGCGTGGAATTCCAGAATATTTATCGAAACTATTATCAAACAGGGGATTTCAGTTACTTGGCTACGGTTCCTGCCACCACTCTAACCTACACTGATAACGTAATCGATTTAATCGAGGGAGAAGGCAATTTCTGCTATTACGTTGAAGCTGTGGAGACCGGCCCGTTTGTACTTGGAGAACCTCAACATTCATTTGGTGACGAAACCAGCACGTCTAACGTAGCCTGCGCCCCACAACACCCTAACGTTTTCGTCCCAAATGCTTTTGCGCCAAATGGGGTAAACAAGGTTTTCTTACCAATCTCCATTTACGTTGATTTTGAATCCTACGTATTTACTGTTTACGACAGATTCGGAGGTAAACTTCTTAGAACATTAAGTAAAACTCAAGGTTGGGACGGAACCCTTGGCAATGGAATGGAGGCTGCCCAAGGGGTTTATGCCTATACTATTGAATATGAGACTGCCTCTGGAATTGCTGGTGTTCAAACTGGAACTGTAACGCTTTATCGTTAACACCAAGTTTCACGAAGGTCGCTCAACCTATCTGACGCATATCTTTACAAAATGAGAAAGTCTTTATCCGCACTCACATTTATACTCTTTTTAAATGCTGCAGCTTGGGCTCAACAAGGGACTAGATGTCAGCACTCTGAAGCTGTAGCTAAATTAATTTCCCAAGATCCGCATCAGGCAATTACGATTCAAGAAGCACATGAGCAGGTAAATCAGAAAGTGAGCAATCGCAGCAGCACAGCTGGCACTGTTTACCAAATTCCAGTGGTGGTTCATGTGGTTTACAATACAGCAGAGCAGAATATCTCTGAAGCATCCATTTACTCTCAATTAGATGTTTTGAATGCCGATTACAGAAAGCAGAATGCCGATTTTTCCAACGTTCCAAGTCACTTTTCAGGAATGGCTACTGATCTGGAAATTGAATTCTGTCTGGCCCATGTCGACCCAAACGGAAATTGGTCTGATGGAATTACAAGAACGGAAACAACAACCACACAATGGTCTGGATCAAGTACAGGTATGATGTCAAATACAAGCGGAGGACACGACCCATGGCCTCACTCTGAGTACTTGAATATTTGGGTCGTTAGTTTGAATCCGCAGTTTTTGGGTTATGCTTATCCACCGGGAGCCAATCCAAATGGGATGGTCATCGGATACAAGAATTTTGGAACTGTTGGCTCTTACCTCAGCAACATTTATGATGGAGGAAGAACCGCTACGCATGAGATTGGTCACTGGCTTGACCTTCACCATCCTTGGGGTCCTGGAGGTGATAACACAAACTGCACAGCGTCAGACTTGGTCGATGACACACCAATGCAAGCAGAACCTAATTATAACTGTCCCGTTGGAATTCAGATTAGCTGTAATAATGGCCCAAACGGAGACATGCATATGAACTTTATGGACTACGCCAATGACGATTGCATGCACATGTTTACGGAAGGTCAGAAAACAAGAATGCGAGCAGCTTTGGAAGGTCCACGGGCATCTATCCTGGTTTCTCAAGGGTGTAATCTCACTTCAGTGTATGAGTCAGAGCTTTCTAAGAATTTCTCAATCTATCCAAATCCAGCCAGCCATTCCATCAATCTGGATTTAGCGCCTTGGATTAATGGAGATTTCAACATCCACATTTCGAATGCACAAGGAAGGCGCGTTCAGTCTGAATCTGGATTGACGAAATCTACTGTCAATAATGGAGTAGACATAAGTCATCTTGCCTCTGGCCTCTATTTTATCGAGCTGGAAAATGGGCAAGAAAAAGCCGTAAAACGATTTTCAAAACTTTAAACATGGAGAGATCTTCCATTCAATCTATCCTCAATTCCAATCTGGATGAGGATCTTAAATCAATTGCTCAAAAAGTTCAGAATCAGGAACGGATCACTTTTGATGAAGGGGTGACCCTTTACGAGAAGGGAGAGTTGGCCTTTTTAAGCGTTTTGGCAAATCACATTAAGGAAAGAAGACATGGCGATAGTGTTTTCTTCAACCGGAATTTTCATGTGGAACCAACGAACATCTGCGTATTCGATTGCAAGTTCTGTGCATACTCCCGTCTCTTAAAACAAAAGCAAGAAGGTTGGGAATTATCGGAAGATCAAATCCTTCAAATGGTGAGGGATTATGACGGAAAACCAATTACGGAGGTTCACATTGTAGGAGGTGTACATCCAAAAATGGGCTTGCAATACTTTGCTGATTTAATCAGAAAAGTGAAGGAGATTAGACCAGACATTCATGTTAAGGCATTTACGGCTGTTGAGCTAGAATACATGTGCCGCAAGGCAAAAATGACTTATGAAGAAGGCTTGAGTACGCTTAAAGCCCATGGTCAGGATTCACTACCGGGCGGTGGTGCCGAAATTTTTGACGAAGCCTTGAGAAAGGAAATCTGCGAAGACAAATGCACAACCGAACAGTGGCTTGAGATTCATAGAACAGCTCATAAACTTGGTATGCCAAGTAACGCCACTATGCTCTACGGCCATGTTGAAGACTATCATCATCGGGTTGATCACATGAAACGACTTCGTGATCTACAGGATGAAACTGGTGGGTTCAACACTTTCATTCCGCTCAAGTTTAGAAATGGCGACAATCAAATGAGCCATATATCAGAGGTTTCTACAGTTGAAGATCTAAGGAACTACGCCATTGCCAGAATCTTCATGGACAATTTTGGCCACATCAAAGCTTACTGGCCAATGATTGGTAAACAAACCGCTCAGATGAGCTTAGCTTTTGGGGTTGATGATGTTGATGGAACCATTGATGACAGCACCAAGATATACAGCATGGCCGGAGCCGAGGATCAAAATCCTGCTTTGACAACTGAGCAATTAGTTGGTTTGATTAACGATGTTGGGCGACACCCAATCGAGCGCGACACCCTATACAACGTGGTGACTGACTTTAAGGATTACGTTTTCGAGAAAGAAGAAGCAGGTCAGAATTGATTAGCTGAAATACTCTTTCAATTCTGAATCAAAATATTGAAGCGCATTTCGCACTGGGAGTGGAATTCCACCGCCATGCGCGCAAAGCGATCCTTCTTCCAAAGTGGTAAGTAGGTCGGTGAAAAGCTTCATATCGATTTTGTAATTCTCATTAATGGCTTTCTGAAACATCTCATGTCCACGTGTTGTACCCAGTCGACATGGGAAGCATTTTCCACAGCTTTCATAAGCAGCAAAATCGAAGATGTGCTCGAGATATTTGACCATAGGCATCGACTCAGGGATTGAAACAACCGAAGCGTGTCCAAGTAAGAATCCGTTTTGCGAGAATGACTCAAAATCAATATTCAATTCCGGAATTTTTGATGTTGGAACCATGCCGCCAAGTGGGCCTCCAATGTGTAACGCTTTTACTGGGGCTTTGAATCCACCCCCAACTTCGTTTACCACTTTATCTAGAGATGTTCCCATCTCAACCTCCACAATTCCGGGATTGTTAAAGAAACTGTCTAAGCAAACTAGTTTGGTGCCCGAAGAACGGTCAGTTCCGAGTGCCTTGTAAGCTGCTCCACCATTCATTAGAATGAATGGAACGGCAGCTTGAGTTTCGACATTATTGACAACAGTTGGCTTGTTGAACAAACCTTGCTGAGTTGGGTATGGTGGACGAACCCGAACTTCCGGCCGTTGACCTTCGATTGAATTAATCAACGCAGTTTCTTCACCGCAGATGTAGGCTCCTTGGGCTTTGATCACCTTGAAATTAAAGTTGAATCCTGAGCCGTTGATGTCTGTTCCGGTCAAACCCTGATCGGTCAATTCTTGAATGGCCTTTTCAATAACGTCAACCGATTCTGGATACTCTGCACGGATATAAAGAATGCCCGTTTCTGATCCAATGATGTAGCCTGAAACCATCATTCCGATAAGCACAAGCAACGGCTGCTTTTCTAATAAATAGCGGTCTGAGTATGCCCCCGGGTCACCCTCATCTGCATTGCAGATGATGAACTTCGTGTCATTTTCTTCTTTCCGACAGGAGTCTAGTTTGATTCCCATAGGGAAGCCAGCACCACCTCTGCCTCGAATGTTGGAGGTTTTTATTTCCTCCAACGCAGCAGATGAATCTGCACTCAATGTTTTTCTAATCAGATCGAACAGTTCGGCTTTATCATATTCTGAAGTCAGAATTGCTTTGCCTGTTGCTGATACACTATAGTTGTCATCAACAGTTGATTCTCCTCCAGCAATTTCAACGATTTTCTCAATGTCAGACCCAGAGTAATTCTGACCATTTACGTGAAAAGCCGAATTCTCATGGCAACGACCAAGGCAGGTCATGTGACCGACTTCATCTGTCGAATAAGTCGATTCCAGTTTTGCTTTCACCGAATATTGAGTCCCAGCACACAAACAAGCAGAGCCGTTACAGACATAGGCCTTCTTGCCCTTGTTTTCGGGCTTCATGAAATCATAGAACGTGGCCGCACCGTATGTGCTTGAAGTTCCAACCAGAAACTCTTTAGCCAGTTGATCCAACTTGTCCTTAGATGGAGTTCCATCGGCCACAGCCGCATCGCCCATCTTCTCAAAAAGGCCGTCAACTACGCCTTTTCTTCCCGCTAATTCACTTAGATTTTTCGACATCAGTTTCTGTTGATGATTGATAATTAATGATTGATGGAACCAGTCTGTGCGGATGTGAATAACAGGTCAGTTTGTCCTCTCTGCAAAACGCCAGAAGTGTGACCCCCAACTCCTTTGCAAAATCCACGGCTAATGTTGATGGCGCTGAAACTGCAGCCAACACAGGGATTTTCGCCCTGAATGTTTTAATGATGATTTCGTAGCTGATTCGTCCACTAACAGTGATTGCCTTTGCCTGATCCAATTCCTTTTTCAAAATGAGGTCGCCTACAACTTTGTCGACCGCATTATGTCGGCCAATGTCTTCTTTAATCGAAAGTAACTTTCCGTCTTCATTGAAAGCTGCAGCTGCGTGGCAACCACCAGACTGCTTAAACGCCTTTTGTTTGGAGTTCATCGCTCCAAACATTTGCAATATCAACTCAGGGTTGATGGATGCATCTGTAACGGAAACAGTCTGATCTGGAAAATCAAGATCTTGCTTTCCACAAATCCCACATGAAGCGACAGACAGAAAGCTTCTGCTATTCTTGTAACCGTGCCCCAATTTGTTGGAATCCACTTTT
>JBLFWJ010000121.1:0-10352 GCA_047611425.1 Bacteroidia bacterium
CAAGTCTGTTCTTTATGGAAAACAACAGGCGCAAGAATCATTGATGGTTTTTCCTGTTCATAGATTGAAACCAATGTTCGAATCCAATTCTCACCATGCTTACAGTCTGCATCGGTGGTAATGATCAGCTCTGAATCTGTCGAATCAATCGCTTTGGTGATTGCCGCTTTTTTGCCTTGCTCATCTTCCGTGAGGGAAATGACTTTAAGAATTGAGTTCGTGTTTGAAAGCTCGTTGCACAAGTTGAACGTTTCATCTTCGGAGTGATCGTCAATAACCACAATCGTTAGAAGGTCATTCGGATACTTCTGATGAAGTATTCCATCCAAGCAAGCATTAATGCCTTTTGCCTCATTCCGAGCAGGAACAATTACCGTGACAGATGTGCTGGGATGAAAGTCAATTGACAAGCCATCAACCGGAAGTGTAGCCCAACTATTTGTATAGCCAATGATTAACCGGACATATTTGGCGATAGCTAATCCGCAAAGAATCAGGACTCCCCAGATCATTCTCTATTTCTAAAGAAGGTGAGGTCGAAGATGAAAATCACCCCAAACAATGCTGGAATCACAAGATTGATTACCCAAAGAATAGAGCTGGCTGTGAAGATTCCAACGGTATTTGCTGATACCGACCCTAAGAAATACATTGCCAATGATCCTCTTACACCTAATTCTGTAATCGCAATAGTTGGTACTACGGTCATTGTGAGATAAGTGAGTGAGATTAGCATCAACCCTTGGATGTAACTCACATCAACATCAAATAAGTGAAGCAGAAGAATGAACTGAGCTGTGAATATCACGTATCGTGAAGCACTTATAAGAAGCACTCTTAAAAGGGTTTTGGGCTCATGCTTGGAGAATACGGCTGTATAGTGACGGTATTTCTCAGGGATTGGAAGCCTGTTTAACACAGATGAAAGCACAGCTGTATTCAAGTACATAATGATTAGGAATACACATGTGGCAACCGTTAGGATGCCCAGAGTTAAGGCACCAATCTCATTGAATGGTCCCAGACCTATCTGATACGGAATATACCAAATCAAGGAAAGTAAACCGGCCATAATGGTAACTAGAAGCTGAGCATAACTACCAACAACGGTTAGAAGTATAGCCTCAATTCTATCGGCCTTTATAAGGTGGAATACACGCCCTCCATATTCTCCAACGCGGTTAGGTGTAAACAAGGCAATGGTTACTCCACTGAAAATTGCTTTCATGCTTTTGAGGAATCCAATGTCTTCAATGGCAGTCATGAGCAGTCTCCATTTATACGACTCCAGCATCCAATTGGCCATCATCATAAGCAATAAGAGAATGAAGTATATGAGATTATCAGAAGCCGTCAGGTCATTCATCGCCTGAAGAAGATCGATGTCCTCGTTCTTCAGCCTGAGCTTTTGAACGATGAACCAAAAGGCAGCAATGGCTATCACCAATTTGAGGGCCAGACCGATATATCTTTTCTTAATCCGCATTAAGATTCAAAGCAAATGAAAAAGGATGGGCAATGGCCCATCCTTCATATTCATTATCAACCAAAGTTGCGTCTTATCTGTTCTCAACTGGTACGTAGGATCTTACGTTTGGTCCAGTATAAATCTGTCGTGGTCGTCCGATAGGTTCGTCATTGGCCAACATTTCTTTCCATTGTGCAATCCATCCTGGAAGTCGCCCCATTGCAAACATCACTGTAAACATGTCGGTTGGTATTCCGATTGCCTTGTAAATGATACCTGAATAGAAATCAACGTTAGGGTAGAGGTTACGCTCAATAAAGTATTCGTCATTCAAGGCAACTTCCTCTAACTGCTTAGCCAAATCAAGGATTGGGTCATTAATACCAAGCTTCTCCAATACCTCATCGCAAGATTTCTTGATAATCGTAGCTCTTGGGTCAAAGTTCTTGTAAACTCGGTGACCAAAGCCCATAATGCGGAATGGATCATTCTTATCCTTGGCCTTGTCAACCCATTTTTGTAAACCACCTCCATCTTTTTGAATGTTGGTCAACATTTCAATAACTGCCTGGTTTGCTCCACCATGAAGTGGGCCCCAAAGCGCAGAAACACCTGCCGCAATTGAAGAGTAAAGGTTAGCCTTAGACGACCCAACAATTCTTACTGTTGATGTTGAGCAGTTTTGCTCGTGATCAGCATGAAGAATTAATAATTGATCAAGTGCTCTCACGACTACCGGGTCAGGCTCGTAAGGCTCAGTTGGCATAGAGAACATCATATTCAAGAAGTTCTCACAGTAGTTGTATTTGTTCTGCGGATACACAACTGGATGGCCGATTGAGTTCTTGTGTGCCCATGCTGCGATAGTGCTAATCTTTGCAATTAATCGCTGAATAGTCAGGTTTACAGACTCATCACCTCTTTCAGGGTTCAAACTTTCCGGATAGAAAGTAGAAAGTGAAATCAGGTTAGAACCTAGAACACCCATTGGGTGTGCCTTGCTTGGGAATGCTTTAAGGAACTCGTGCATGTCCTCGTGAATGAGGGTGTGACGAGTGATGTTCGTAGTCCAATCTTCGTACTGAACTTTATTTGGCAATTCGCCATGAAGTAGGAGGTAGGCTACCTCAAGAAACGTGGACTTTTCAGCAAGTTCCTCAATTGGATATCCTCCGTAACGGAGAATACCCTTCTCTCCATCCAAGAATGTGATGTTACTCGTTGTAGCTCCAGTGTTCTTGTAACCACTATCAAGCGTGATAATACCAGACTGTGCGCGAAGTGAAGTAATGTCAATACCTACCTCGTTGTCTGAACCTTTTATCAATGGCAGTTCATATGTTTTTCCTCCTACAATTAACTTCGCTGTCTCGCTCATTTTCTTTATCTCAATTATGTATTTTTTCGCACCGCGATATTACGCATTTTAAGTGCTAAAAAAAAGCCCTGTGAATCAATGTTCACAGGGCTTTTCAAAGATTGAGATGAATCAGTTTTGCAACGGCATTTTTGTCAATTGAAATTAATAGAGTTTCATTCGTTAATTCCTTCGTTGCTCTTTCATTTTCTGGAGCAACCTCCGTTTAAACTTTTCTTCCGAAGCGTAAAGCTTAGCCACCTTTTTCATTGGTAACACTGATTTAAACTGAGCTAAATATTCCCGTTTGGTTGAGATTTCTTGACCTGTGAGATCCAGAGCGTCAGTCACAACTTTCTCCAATTCTGCGTCTGACATGCTGTCAAAATTCTTCCGTGCCTTTCTGACATTCTTCCTTTTGGCCTGTCGGATTTCGGTCAACTTTTCGTCCATCTCATTGTAAACCGGCCAAAACGTTTGGGCTTCTTTCGAGGAGAGAGAAAGCTCTTCGGTGAGGAAAGCGACTTTCAAAGCTTCGTATTTTTCTTGTTGTTCTGGGCTAAGTTGCTGAGCGATTCCAGCAAAAGGAATGAGCAACATAATTGGCAAGTAACTGAGTATGGTCTTCATTATAAAGTGATTTCGTCTACAAGTGTAGAAAGTTCAACATCGTTTTCTAAGAGGTAATCTGAAATATCATCGGTATTACTTATTGAGGCAAATTCTATGTTGATCAGGTCAGATTCTACAAGGTCAATTGGGTCGATATTATCAAGCATGGCCAGCTGGTCGTACTGTAAATCATTAGCTAGCTCGGCAAACTGCTGATCAAGATCTACTGACGGGCCGTTAAACATGAAGAATGCCACAGCCACGATAGCTGCAATGCCAAAGGCAGGTGCAAGAAACTGAGGTTTTAACAGGCTTTCAAGAATACCTGCTTTCGATTTTTCAGGCTGGCTTGAAGCGATTTGCACCATTCTTGGGGTCAGGTCTTCAAAGTACCCATTCGGTGTTTTGAACGGATTCTCCTTCATCTTCTCCGGGTTTATTCCTGGAAGATTGAAATCTGATTTATGTTCCTGTTCGTTACTCATAATCTATTCATAGATGTGTTTGGAGTCATTTGGTTTAATCCTCCAGAACGAATTTTTCAATCTTTTTTACAGCATGATGGTAGGAGGCCTTTAATGCGCCTACCGATGTTCCGAGTATCTCGGACATAGCCTCATATTTCATTTCCTCAAAGTATTTCATGTTGAAGACAAGTCGCTGTTTCTCCGGTAGTTTGAGCACCGCCTTTTGCAGCTTGAGCTGAATTTCATCTCCGCTCATCAAAGCATCTGCTTCCAAATTCTGCGAGAGTTCATATTCTACATCAACCATGGGAACGAAGAACTTGGTTCGCTTCTTTTTAAGAAAGGTCAGACTTTCGTTGGTTGCAATCCTATAAAGCCAAGTGAATAGCTGTGAGTCTCCTCTGAATTTTTTCAGACCATTGAATGCCTTGATGAATGTGTTCTGCAATACGTCATCCGAATCATCATGATCGATCACCATACGTCTGATGTGCCAGTACAATCGTTCTTGATATCGATTCACCAACAGGCTGAATGCCATATTGCGTCCCGATTCAGTTTCGAATCCTTCTAGTATGTCCTGATCTTGGCTTTCGCCCATAGTGAGGTGCGTAATCGTTGGTGGTTGACCAATAGATGCAAGACCTTATGAATGGTTTAATATCCGTTAGCGATATTTCTCGCTTGCTTGAGAAACCTAACAGGTTTTCAAAACCTGTTAGGTTTGGTTTCGTTGCATCTAATCAGCCTTTTCTGGCAACAGCTTTCAATGCTGCTTCGACAATGTCGACAGTACCTAAACCGTACTTCTCCATTAATTGTGCTGGTGTGCCGCTCTCTCCAAAACTATCGTTCACGGCAATGTATTCCTGAGGGGTCGGAGTGTTCATAGCTAACGTTTGAGCGATACTATCTCCCAAGCCTCCGTTTCGTTGATGTTCTTCTGCGCTCACAACACAACCCGTCTTTGCAGCTGATCTTACAATTGCCTCTACATCTAAAGGTTTGATCGTGTGAATGTTGATCACTTCTGCAGAAATACCTTTATCAGAAAGCGCCTTAGCCGCTTCTAATGCTGGCCAAACCAAATGTCCTGTTGCGAAGATGGTCACGTCCGATCCTTCTTCCAGCGTAATGGCTTTTCCGATAACGAACGGCTGATCATTAGGCATGAAGTTGGGCATCTTCGGTCTTCCGAAACGAAGGTAAACAGGGCCTTCCATGTTGGCAATGGCCTTTGTAGCAGCTTTGGTTTGATTGTAATCGCAAGGATTGATTACTGTCATTCCAGGTAGCATTTTCATAAGACCAATGTCTTCGAGGATCTGGTGTGTTGCGCCATCCTCGCCAAGAGTTAATCCAGCGTGAGAAGCACAGATTTTCACGTTCTTTCCACTGTATGCAATGGATTGTCTGATCTGATCATAAACTCTACCCGTACTGAAATTGGCGAATGTTCCTGTAAATGGAATCTTCCCACCAATGGTCATTCCTGCAGCCATTCCCATCATATTGGCCTCTGCGATACCAGCTTGAAAGAATCGGTCTGGAAAAGCATCCTGAAATGCATTCATTTTCAGGGATCCTGTTAGATCCGCACACATCGCAACAACATTCGGGTTTTCGTGTCCCAATTCAAGTAATCCGGCACCAAAGCCTGATCGGGTGTCGCGGTCTTCGGTCAATTTCTCGAGTGTGCTTGTCATTTGAGTTTGTTTGTGAATTGCTGGTTGCAGTTAGAATAGTCTGATGGCCTCTGACTTTCCAGAGGTGATTGTGAAGTCGTGTTCTGTCGTATAGAAGGCCTTCTTCGAATTGAGAGGGCGGAAGACGACCTTGTAATTTCCGGGTTGAAGAACGATGTTCTCCTGTAGGTTCTCTGGGTTTAAATCGAGGATCTTGGTTACCTCAGTTTTCCCTTTTAGAAGGAGGGCACCATGTCCTTTTGTCTTCTTCAAAATGTTGGCAATTCCAGGTGCTGGAATCTCCACCTTGGTGGTATGGCTTTGGGTGATTTCAACGTCTTCAACTTTGATTCTCGGTAGACTCAAAATCTCCAAATCATACTTCCCAATTAGATATCTATTGATGTTCTTAAAATCCTGAACAACAAGTGTTTCGTTGGAGTTATCTAATCTTATAATTGCAGATAACTGGTCGTACTCATTCTTGCCTTGAACGTCTAGTTGTAAGTCGCCTTGAGCGGCATCAATTCCAACAACATTATGAATTCCCGGAGTGAGGTAAATGCTGTCCTTTTCAACTTCAGGAGTAGTGTGTGCTACGATTCTATAGCCACTCATTGCATCGATGCTCAAAGTGTCCGGGTCGCCTCTGTGGTTCATAGTGTGAACCAAGTGGTAGCGCTGTTTCCCCGTCTTATGATCGTAGAAGGTCATTGGAACATTCGTCTCTGTTGGATTCCCATGAAAATCAATTAGGTTGACCTGCATTGACGTAGGGTTGAGCGCTTGCGAGATAACCACGTTTAGCACGTTTTTAAAGCTGCTTTCACTGCTTGCGTCAAAGAATGTCCCGATGCAATTGAAGCGATCCAAGTAGTCGGCATCCAGCCCTATCCCAATGACAAATGGCTTTAGGACGATTCCTTTGGCTTGCAGCTTTGCGGAAATTGCACATGGGTCACCGTCACACTCTTCAATGCCATCCGTAATTAGAATGATCATGTTGCGGCAGTTGGTGCAAGGAGGGAAGTCACCCGCGGAACGATCCAGACTGTAAGCAATCGGGGTTGTACCCTTTGGTTCAACTGCATTTAAGGCACTTCGAATCTTGTTTGCATTGCCATTACTGAACGGAACTTCAAGCTTAGTGTCTTTGCAATCCCTTTGACTTCCTGAGATGAATGGTGATTGGTGGCCATATACACGAAAGGCCATTTGCAGATTGTCGACCTTCTGAAGGCTATCCACCAATTCGGTAAGAAGCTTCTTGGCAATCTCAATTTTCATCCCGCTTTCCCAGCGGCCGAACATGCTTTGAGATCCATCAAATACAAACAGGATTCGATTAAGCGGTGGCGTAGATGTGCGTTTTTGAGCAAATGTTGAGGCTGAAACTCCTGCAAGAAGTAGGATAATCAGGTATTTCAGCGTTCGTTTCAACTTGCAGTGTCAATTACTTGGTCACTCTGAGTACTTCGGCTCCGCTCAGCACAGGCTTCGGGAACAGTCTCGTACGAATCTGCCATTAGATTCTTCATTTCGCTACGCTGCATTCTGAATGACTGCATTATCAGTAGTCCGCCAATGTCTCTGGATTCTGCTCCAAGGCCGAGGCTAAGTGATCATCATTTGGAGGAATACCGTGCCATTTGTGGCTTCCCATCATAAAGTCAACGCCATTTCCCATCTCCGTCTTCATCAGGTTTACGATAGGAATACCTTGACCACTGGCAGCTTTGCACTGAGCCATCGTTTCCAATAGCTCCTCCATATTGTTTCCATCGCAGCTGAAGGTCATCCAACCAAATGATTCCCATTTAGCCGCTAGGTCACCCAAAGACATCACGTCTTCAACGTCACCATCAATCTGCCTTCCGTTAACGTCAACGGTTGCTATGATATTGTCAATCTTGTTGGAGGCAGCATACATCATCGCCTCCCAAACCTGACCTTCTTGTAGTTCGCCATCACCATGAAGCGTATAAACCATGCTGTTATCGCCATTCATTTTCTTGGATTGCGCAGCACCGATTGCAACGGAAAGTCCTTGTCCCAGTGAACCAGAGGACATTCTGACGCCAGGTAATCCTTCATGCGTAGTTGGATGGCCTTGAAGTCGGGTATTTAGCTTTCTGAATGTTGCCAATTCCTCAATTGGGAAGTAGCCGTATCGACTCAAAACGCTGTACCAAACTGGAGAGATGTGTCCGTTTGAAAGGAAGAATAAATCCTCACCATTCCCATCCATGGTGAAGTTGGATGCATCTGGCTTCATGATGTCGTGGTAAAGTCCAACGAAAAACTCGACACAACCAAGCGAGCCACCGGGGTGACCAGATTGGCATGCATGCACCATTCGGACTATGTCGCGTCTGGTCTGTGTGCTAAGATTTAGAAGGGTTTGGAGGTCGGTTGTTTGGGCTTCGTTTTCCATGAATCAAAAGTAGCGGGATCGTAGGCGTGGCTACGGTTTGTGAATAACTTTTGATAAGCGTTGAGACGCCTGATTATCGGTGCCTTGATTTTGCTTCAACGGCTCAAAGATTCATTAAAACAAGAGACGCTTCGTGCCTCAGCGAAACAACAGGGCGTTGCCGTATCTCAGTTTGTTTCCCTGACGAAGGAAGGGGCTCATCATGACAAGGGTGTTCCTAAAACGGTTTTCATTTACATTGTGATCGCTTAACTATTCGAATGAACTTGAAGTTAAAGGTGGAGGTGCATATCGAGCGCCCAGTGGACATCACTGCGCAGCTATTCACAACACCTGGAAATACGGAGAAATGGCTGAAAGGACTTCATTCGTTCGAGCCTATATCAGGAGAATTGGGCCGGCAAGGTGCTCAGGCCAATGTGGTCTTCATGAATGGCCTGACTAAATTGAAAATGGTGGAGACCATACAGGCTGTTGATCTGCCAGAACGATACGTCCTTAAATATGAAAGCGATGGGTTTGAATGTTTCACTTTCAATCGGTTTCATCATCATGATGACGGAGTGACCAAGTTTGTGATGGAGCAGCACATTGAGTTCAAGGGTGCCATGAAAATGGCTGGACTCTTTGCCAAGAGCGGAATTAGAAAGCAAATGCTGAAAGATGCCAAGGCGTTTAAGGCTTTTGCCGAGGGGGAATAGGTGATTTGGTAATTAGGGGATTAGCTGGTTAGTATTTCAAATCCCCCGCCCTGTGGGCACCCCCTTTGAAAGGGGGAATTTTGCGTTGTTCCTCCTTTTAAAGGAGGTGTCGAGGAACGAGACGGAGGATTCATCATCATGATGACGGAGTGACCAAGTTTGTGATGGAGCAGCACATTGAGTTTCGAGGTGCTATGAAAATGGCCGGACTCTTCGCCAAAGGCGGAATCAGAAAGCAAATGCTGAAGGATGCGAAGGCTTTTGCGGAGTGGGAATAGGGGATTTGGTAATTAGGTGATTAGCTGGTTAGTATTTCAAATCCCCCGCCCTGTGGGCACCCCCTTTGAAAGGGGGAATTTTGCTTTGTTCCTCCTTTCTAAAGGAGGTGTCGAGGAACGAGACGGAGGATTCAATGGGCCTACAATTACGTAGCTGAAATAACTACTCCTAAAGCATATCTTCGCGGCCGCAAAAACTATGACCCATGGCGCTTCAATGCGGAATTGTAGGATTACCGAACGTAGGAAAATCCACCCTTTTTAACTGTCTGTCTAATGCAAAGGCCCAAGCGGCCAATTTCCCGTTCTGTACGATAGAACCCAACATAGGGGTGATCACCGTGCCGGATGACCGCTTGGAAAAGCTTGAATCGTTGGTGAATCCAGAGAAAGTGGTGCCAACCACAATCGAGATTGTTGATATCGCTGGCCTTGTAAAAGGCGCAAGCAAAGGCGAAGGATTGGGAAATCAATTCTTGGCAAACATCCGCGAAACGAATGCCATTATTCATGTGTTGCGCTGTTTTGACAACGATAATGTGGTGCACGTTGATGGTTCTATTGACCCGATTCGTGACAAGGAAATAATTGACACAGAGCTTCAATTCAAAGACTTGGAAACGGTAGAAGCACGATTGGCGAAGTTGGTGCGTAAGGCAGAGATAGGGGAGAAGGATGCGAAGATGGCCGTTGAGACCTTGAACATTCTTAAAGACTCATTGGAGCAAGGGAAATCTGCACGTAGTTCAGATTTGAATACTTGGCAGCTAGAGATGGCGCATTCTTTTCAATTACTGACCATGAAGCCGGTGCTTTATATGTGCAATGTGGATGAGTCGGCAGTTGTTGATGGAAATGAGTACACCAAGCGAGTAGAGGAAGCAGTGAAGGATGAAGGTGCTGAGGTTATTTATATCTGTGCTGGGATGGAATCTGACATCGCTGAGCTTGAAACCTACGAAGAACGCCTTGAATTTCTACAAGATGCTGGTTTGGAAGAAGCAGGTGTAAATCGATTGATTCGAAAGGCGTACAAATTGCTAGACCTTCAGACCTACTTCACAGCAGGCGTAAAGGAGGTTCGTGCTTGGACAATCAATAGAGGATTCACAGCACCGCAAGCAGCGGGTGTGATTCACACCGATTTTGAGAAAGGCTTTATTCGTGCAGAAACCATCGCATACGATGACTTCGTGACCTTAGGCTCAGAAGCAGCGGTTAAGGATGCCGGTAAAATGAGCGTGGAAGGCAAGGACTACATAGTGAAAGACGGTGATGTCATGCACTTCAGGTTTAATGTTTAGCTAAATAAGTCTCAGGTTTTCTAATCGCCTTTCGCGCCACCTGTAT
>JBLFWJ010000122.1:0-10339 GCA_047611425.1 Bacteroidia bacterium
ATATTTACAACACAGCTAACTGGGATAATAAGTGGGACGGCAATTTTCTCGGTGGCCCTGTTGAAAATGGCGTATACGTTTATCGGGTAGAGCTTATCGATTTTCAGCATTTTGAGCACGTTTATATCGGGCACGTAACCGTATTTAGATGAAGTGGTTCTTTCACATAGCTTCAACTTTACTAGTTGTCCTTTACGCGATTTTAGCAGGTACGACTGAGGTTGACGCACAGCCTGCCAACAACGATTGCATTACTGCGCAACCAGTAATTATTCCTGCCGGAGGAACGATTTGTATCAACTCCTCTTCCATCAACGCTACCTCCTCAAATACAACCAACGCATGTAATGTCGTGGCTGTAAATGAAGTTTGGTTTTCGTTTGTTGCAGCTGGCCCGGTTAATACAATAACCATTACACCAAACGGTGGTACACCACTTCAACAAGCGGTGGTAACGATTTCTGATGCAGCCTGCGGTGGCGGAACATTCAACATGTGCGATGCATCGGCAACGGCTGGAGGAACAGCAACAGCAAATTGGGCCTATGCCGCAGGATCGGCAGTAAACGTAAGCGTAGCAGGAATTTTAGCTGACGGTACATTCGAAATATGCATAACTTCTGAAACACCTCCTCCTACCCCGGGTAGTAATTGTGGCGGTGCAACCTCTTCATGTGACCCATCCGATTTTACCTTGGCATCCACCGCTGGTAATTTTTCAAGCGGAATTTCACCACCTTGTTTTAACATTGGCGGTGTACCACAAATTGTACAAAACGATGTCTGGTTTGTTTTTACCGTAGGTCAAACGGGAACGCTTGAGTTTACAGCAAATCTTAATGGAGTGGCCGAATTCGACTGGGCAGTTTACAATATCACAGGTGGATGTCCGGGTGTAGCTGTTTCATGTAATTATTTCTTTTCTGGAGGGAATTCGGGAACAATTGGTTTGGTACCTGGTGGTAATCCACTTACCGGAGAATTTAGTCCACCACTCAATGTGGTAGCCGGAAATACATATGCCATAATGATGGATAATTATGACAACAATGGCATTGGTTTCGATTTTACATGGGGAGGAACATTTCAAATGGCGCCTACCGCTGATTTTACAATCACCACACCGTCAGCTTGTAACTCGCTAACCACAACTTTTACCAATAATACAGTTGGAGCATCAACCTACGCTTGGGATTTTGGCAATGGTCAAACATCAGCTTTACAGAATCCACCAGCTCAGACTTACAATACTCCTGGTACTTATTTCGTGACTTTGGAGGCAACCTCGGCTGCTGGTTGCATCAACATTACATCAGCCTCCGTTGAAGTCTTTCCGGATCCTACACTCAATTTCACTGAAACAGATGAAAGTTGTACCGGAAGTTGTGATGGGCAAATTATAGTCAATCCTTCTGGAAATGGGCCATTTACTTATGCTTGGGCAGGAGGTGGCGCCACGAATACGTTATCCACACTTTGCGCTAACACATATAATGTAACCGTAACAGACCAAAGCAACGGATGTACTGCAACTGGATCTGGAATTGTAGCTTCCGGTGGAGCAACGTTTGATGCCACCATCAACATTCCTGTACCACCATCACCGTATTGTCAACTTGACGCGGCTGTTCAATTAACATCTGTGGATCCCGGTGGCATCTATACCGGAACCGGGGTTAATGCAACAGGTTTGTTCACACCTGCAAATGCCACCATTGGAATTAACACAATCACCTACACAATTCCCGGTGCTTGTGGCGATGTAGGCACCATCGATCTGGAGGTGCTTTCAGAGTTAGATGCCACCATAGCCACGCCACCCATGACGTTTTGCCAAAACGACCCAGCCCTGCAACTTACCGCAGCTAGCACAGGTGGAACTTGGAGTGGAACCGGGGTCGATCCAACTAATGGACAATTTGACCCCGCCACAGCGGCCATCGGCCAGAACCTCGTTACTTACACTTCGGCAGGTGCGTGTCCGAACGCGGATCAGGTGCCGTTTACTGTTAATCCTGGCGGAACACCAACAATCGTAGCTCCATCAAATGGACCATTTTGTATAAGTGATGCACCAATGCTACTAGACCCTGGTGCTTTTGTTGGTGGCATTTGGAGTGGGCCTGGGATTGACGCCAGTGGTGTTTTCAGTCCCGCAATTGCTGGCGTAGGAAACCATAATATTACTTACACGCTACCAGCACCATGTGGTGGGTCCGACACTTGGAATGCAATTGTTAACGAAGTAAACTTCACGCACACCATCACAGACCCGTTGTGTAATGGAGGATCGGATGGAATCATCGAATTCACTTCAGTGAATGGTGGTGTTCCTCCTTACTCCTATTCAACAGACGGAGGCGGAAACTGGTCTACAACGTGGCCGGCTACGGGGATTTCTGGAGGTGCCGTGCAACTGATCGTTCAAGATAATTTTGGATGTGAGTCACTCGTATCAAACGACAATATTGGAGAGCCAACCGCTATAATTCCACAAACAAGCGTGATTAGTTCGTTGTGCGGCCAACCAAATGGTGAAGCAACGGCATCAGCATTAGGCGGTACAGTTGTTCTTGATTATACCTATTCATGGGATGATCCAGCTGGGCAAAATACCGCTATAGCATCGGGGCTTCTTCCCAATGATGCAAACTTCCCTGTTTACACCGTAACCGTTACAGATGACAATAATTGCACGGCAACTGCCACGGCAATTATTGGTTCGGTAGGTGGATTTACTTCTGAAATTAGTGATACCACCGATGTAAGTTGTTTTGGTCTTTGCGATGGTTCAAGTACTGTATCCGTTACACCTGGAATAACAAACCCTGCAGTTTACACTTGGACCGATCCAATTGGAACCATCGTTGGATCAAGCGATATCGTCACGGGCTTATGTCCAGACATTTATACGGTAACAATTGTGGATGCTGATAACTGTATTTCCACGAACACGATCGAAATTTTTGAGCCAACTTTATTAACTGCAACTATTTCCGGAGCAACAACTATTTGTACTGGCGAAAGTGTTCAATTATCTGCCAATCCTTCTGGCGGAACCCCAGGCTATGGATACGACTGGTCTGTTATGCCTGCAGATCCAGCATTTTTCAATTCTTCAGCTGTAATGCAGACGATAACGGGCGTGTCAACATCTGATTATTCGGTGGATGTGTTGGATCAGAATGGCTGCTCAGCTTCGGCCTCGTTCATGGTAAATGTTCTTCCTCCTCTAGATCTTAACGTGGATCCAATCATTCCAGTTTGTCCTGGCACAGGAGCTATGGTAAGTTTTTCTGCGACAGGTGGCAATGGCAATTATACGTTTGGTTGGTCAATCGATGGAAATGCAATTGCTTCTCCTGAGATTACTCCCGCTATTCAAGATCAACTAACATTTGAGATTACCGTTACCGATAATTGTACTCAACCGACCGAAAGCGAAACGGTTACGGCTCATACCATTCCTGGACCCGCATTATTTCCAGTGGCACAGCCAGATACGTTATGTGCTCCTCAACTTGTAGAATTCTCAGTTTTCCCTGACCCTACAATAATTGTCACTAATTATCAATGGGAGTTTAATGATCAACATTCAACTCATCTCGAAGTCACAGGGCCAGATTCCATCACAGCAAGCCACACGTATACTCAAGCGGGATTCTACCAACCCAACTTACATGTCACGACTATCGATGGTTGCTTATACCCTTACCCTCTTTCAATTCTGATAAATCCTCCACCTATAGCTGGAATGATACGTTTCCCAGGCGACTCTATCCCAGTTGATTTTCTTGATCCTGAAATAATTTTTGAAGAACTAAACATTGGTGCTACATCCCATTGGATTCATTTTGGAGATGGTGATTCTACTAATCTTAGTCCAGTGGAACATATTTATCAAGACAGTGGGTTGTACGAAACGATGATGATCGCATTTAATGACGATGGCTGCGTTGACACCGCCTTTGGGGAGGTACACGTTATTCCTCACTATGCATTTTGGGTGCCCACGGCATTCACACCAAATGGAGATGGTATGAATGAAGTTTTGAAAGCTGAGGCATATGGCCTCACATCCATTCGTATGGAAATTCACAATCGCTGGGGTGAATTAATGCGCGTATTTGATGATATTGATGACGTTTGGGATGGAACTCATCATAATTCGAGATGTCCGAATGGCTCCTATTCTTATTCGGCCTTTACTCGTGATGTTAGAGGAATTGAGCACAAGTATATGGGCAGCGTAATCCTGATTGGTGCTGAATAAAGAGTTTACTTTTTGAGACAAAAGAAAGCCCCGTAAGTTTGAAACTTACGGGGCTTTCTTTTAAAAACAATATCAGTTACGCGTCAATCTTCGCGTACTTGGCGTTCTTTTCAATGAACTCCCTTCTTGGCGGAACATCGTCTCCCATTAACATGGAGAAAACGCGATCAGCCTCAACAGCATTATCAATTGTTACTTGACGCATGGTTCTTCTTTCAGGATCCATTGTCGTTTCCCAAAGTTGAATAGCATTCATTTCACCAAGACCTTTATAGCGTTGAATGTGCACACCGCTATCCTTTCCTCCGCCTAACTCCATCATGCCTCTTTCACGATCTGCCTCACTCCAACAGTATTGTTGTTGCTTGCCTTTCTTCAATAAGTAAAGTGGTGGAGCGGCAATGTATAAGTGACCAGCTTCAATCAACTCGTTCATGTATCGGAAGAAAAAGGTTAGAATCAACGTTGCAATGTGGCTACCGTCAATATCCGCATCACACATAATCACAATCTTGTGATAACGAAGTTTTTCCATGTTCAGCGCCTTGGTGTCCTCTTCGGTACCTATGGTAACACCAAGTGCTGTATAGATATTCTTAATTTCCTCGTTTTCGAAGGCTTTGTGCTGCATCGCCTTTTCCACATTCAGAATTTTTCCACGAAGTGGAAGAATAGCTTGAAACATTCTATCTCGACCTTGCTTGGCCGTTCCACCTGCAGAGTCACCCTCCACTAGGAACAATTCGCAATTGAATGGATCTTTATCTGAGCAGTCAGAGAGTTTTCCGGGTAAGCCAGAACCAGACATCACATTCTTTCTTTGAACCATTTCACGGGCTTTTCTGGCCGCGTGACGCGCTGTTGCTGCAAGGATCACTTTCTGAACAATAATCCTGGCATCATTTGGGTTCTCCTCCAAATAATTTTCAAGCATTTCAGACACAGCTTGACTTGTAGCTGCTGTAACTTCCCTATTACCTAACTTGGTTTTGGTCTGTCCCTCAAACTGTGGTTCTTGAACTTTTACCGAAACAATGGCAGTCAATCCTTCACGAAAGTCATCCCCAGCAATATCAAACTTGAGCTTATCAAGCATGCCTGAACTCTCCGCATACTTCTTCAACGTACCCGTTAAACCTCTTCGGAAACCTGCTAGGTGTGTTCCACCTTCGTGGGTGTTGATGTTATTCACATAAGAGTGAATGTTCTCACCGAAAGACGTGTTGTACACCATGGCCACCTCAACAGGAATACCATTCTTCTCACCTTCCATGCTGATCACATCATTGATCAGTCTTTCTCTGCTTCCATCCAAGAACGCAACAAACTCACGAAGCCCATCTTTAGAGAAGAACGTTTCAGTTGCGTGCTCGCCATTTTCATCGGCCTCGCGCTCATCTGTCAGCGTAACGGTCAAACCTTTATTCAAGAATGCTAATTCACGCATTCTTGTGGCCAATGTATCGTAGTTGTATTCTAAGATGTCAAAGATCTCACCGTCAGGTTGAAAGAAAACATGCGTACCTCGTTGGTCTGAGATACCGATTTCCTTCACAGGTTCAAGCGCCTTTCCTTGTGAGTAGTCTTGCTCCCAAACCTTTCCGTCTCGATAAACAGTGGCTTTCAAGTCAATCGATAGTGCGTTCACTACCGAAACACCAACTCCGTGCAATCCACCAGAAACTTTGTAAGAATCTTTATCAAACTTACCACCCGCACCAATTTTGGTCATTACTACCTCAAGGGCAGAAACGCCTTCTTTCTTGTGCATATCCACCGGAATACCACGACCATTATCGGTAACGCGGATTCCTTGAGTTGACGTAATCGCAACTGTAACGAGATCACAATAACCTGCCAAAGCCTCATCAATGGAATTATCAACTACTTCATAAACTAAATGATGAAGCCCACGTGCGCCTACATCACCGATGTACATTGACGGACGCATGCGTACATGCTCCATTCCTTCCAAGGCCTGGATGCTATCCGCTGAATAAGATCCAGGATTTGATTTTTTCTCTTCGTTTTCCTCCGACATAATGCGATTTTAATTTAAGCTGTGAAGATACGCATTAAGCTGCCTGAAAGCCCTTTGAATAAAGGGACTCAGCCTAGTTTTTGCACATTAAATTAACGATCTGAAGAAGTGCTGATTTTTAGCTCAGAAAGCGAAGTTTAAACCACCAATTACACTGATACTTTGGCTTCTGTATCGATTGAATTTTTCGTTCTTGGTTCCAGCAATGTTTCGGACATCAATAAAAGCCCCAATCCAGTGTCGATAGCGGTATTCTATACCGATGTTTAAGTCAACGAAACCCGCAATTGTTCTCGGTACTTCGACTGCAATTTCTTGACCCTGAGATCCAAAGAATGCCACATCCTTAGTTTCCCGTGGGCCATAAGCCATCAGATCAATCCGAGCGATGATCTTATCTCTAAGGGTATATCGACCTGTCAGATAGAATGAAAATGGCGATTCGCTCCACGGTTGGAGGTGATCTGCGGACATGGTGAAGAATCTGTAATTGGCTCCAGCAGTCGCTGTCAGCTTGTTTTTCCATCGATAAAACAACTCACCACGAATGGTGAATACACGAACATCGTGATAGACTGGAAGCATTTCGTTCCCGATCTTATCGCTGTAATCATTCACCCAAAAAAGATGTTGATTCACTGCCGCTTCTGACACGCCAACGTCAAAGCCAAGATCCGAAATAATGGTTCCCTTGAAGCCTGCATAAATATTCAGTCTTTCCCATGTGTTCAACATAGGTTGGTCGTCTCCCATGTATGGGTTGAGCTGTGACAACTCGCGAAGTCCATTTCGCTTCACACCACCGGTTGCACCTGCGTACACCTTCATGATGTCTTCCACCAAATAATATTCAAAATCAAGTTCTGGAAAGATCAACACCTTGGTTGCTGAATCATGAATATCCAGCGAAAGTGTTACTCCGACCTCCAAATTCCAACGCTTTCTTGAAGTCTTGAACTTTGGGGTAAGATCAACAATTGTGTTGTTAGTTGTATCAAGTGGCTTTTGGTTGTGGAAGTATCGAACAGCTCCATCAACATGGATCTCTTCCTTCTTAATGTTCTCCTTGATCCCAAAACCGACTTTCATTCCATTTTCAATCGACCCATAGAGATCCTGGGTATTGTGGTAACCGATTGCAACGTTGTCAAAGATCTTCAACTCTCTGCCTGGATACCGAGAAAACGAAGCTCCTGCTTCAATATGAGAGTATCGCTGGCGAATGTCATCCTTGGTTAATGTATTTCTGCCTGTGTCATAGCCAAATCGGTACGATACGTCTCGATCATACAACACATTTGCTTTTACAACATGGTGTTTGAGAAAGTACTTTCCGTATAGATTAGCCTTATTCTCACTGAATCCAAACGGTACATCATTCAACTTTGCGAAGGATGAAAAATGCCTTAAATCCAATCCATATTGGAATTTCTTGGAGCGTAAACTACCGATGCCAGCTTCGAACAAAGGCATGGTATAGTTGCCAAAACCAACTTTTGCGTATCCGCGATGAAGCTTCTTCAAAGGCTCATTACTCAACTTGGCCGCTTTGATTGGATCAACCTTGCTCTCCACTTCCATCGCCCTTGGCAAAACCGAATAGGTCGGCATTTCAGGCTTGGTGGTATCAAACTCCATGGTTGGGTTTGTGATCACCTTATTGGCATCCCTTGCCACCGGCTGATACTCCTTAACGATGTAATATGTCATCGAATCAGGTAGATCTTCTACCTGAGCTTTTGCCTGAAACTGTCCGATCAATCCTATGATCAGCGCAATCAATCCTATGTTGAATTTTGCCATCATTTTTGATCTGGTGTTGTTTCTTCCATTAGGTCAATCTCAAGATCGAGATATTCCAATTCGAACAAGAGACTGTCTTTCAATCGTTGTGTTTCAAATTCAATCAAGAGATCTTCCGAAGGATGAATAATTCGATCGATCTCTTGCTCACGCTGAAGCAGCATTAACTTTTGCTGTGCTCTTTGAGTCACATCCGGGTCATCATAATTATCAATGATGTTCTGAAGTGTGAGTCGTGCTTGGAACGCATCGTTACGCTCCACGTAGCTATCCGCCAGCAACAAGAATCCTTCGGAAACCCATTGATGATACCCAGGCAATCGATCCATTAGGCTAAAAACCTCCACCTCTACTTGATCGTAGTTTCCTTTCAAGAAATGAATCTTAGCAACATTGAACATCGACTCTGCCGCAATTTCGTTAGTTGCTAAAGCGGATGTTTCGGTAAATCGTGTCAAGGCAAGATCAAGATTATCCTGAGCCATAGCGGACCTTGCAAGCGTCATGGATGCTTCTAATCGAGTACTTTCGTCAGTTCGTTCAGACTTTAGCAACTTCTCACAATAGGTTTCACAGTCAGATAAATTGCCGAGCTGATAATTGCATCGCATCAATCCGATATGCGACTCGGTCAAGTTCTCTGCTATCTCAGCAACCTCTTCCAACATCACATATCGTAGTTGAGCGTCTTGAAAGTTTGCTCGATTGAAGTAGATGCTGGCGGCAGTTATGATTGCCTTTTCCGTAAACGTGTTCTTCTGATATTTCAAAACCTCATTATATGCTTTCAAGGCTCGGTCTTCCTGATCCAATTGAACCGCACTTTCAGCCAAATAGAAGTTCGCATTAAGCAAGAAGAATCCATTTGGAAACTTCTCAAGATACTTTTCAAACTCAGTAAATGCCTTGGAAAATTGGTTTCGAGCATACATAAACTCCCCCGCTTGGTAATACGATGTATCCAAGGCTCCTTGGGTAATATCTGGAAACTGCTGGGTGCTCACATACGCCTCAAAGTCCTCAACCTTTCCTTGCTCAGTATAGATTTTTTGAATTTTGAATAAAGCCTCTTTGGCCTCCGATGTTGCTGGGTAATTCTCAGCAACATCCTTGAACATTGGAAGAGCCGCAGCATCATCCGAACTGTTGTAAGCAATCAGTCCCAAGTTCAGTTTTGATTTGCCAACATAGCTCGAATGCTCATGATCATTCAGCACCATATTGAAGTACTTCTTCGCGTCTTCGTTCCGATCCATGAAGAAGTGCGTCTCACCAATTTCATACTTCGCATCTGCTGCAAAAGATGAACTTGGATAATTATCCAACATGCTTTTAAGCGACTGAATCTTCGAAGCATTCTGTCCGCCAAGCCCGTAACAAACAGAGATCTGGAAGATGGCGTAATCCGTATCGAAGTTTCCGATCTGAACGGCCTTGTCATAAAAGTCGATGGCGCGTTCGGTGTTGCGGGTCAGATAGTAACCATCTCCAATTCTCAAATAAGCATCATTCAATCGCTTGTCATGATTCTTGGCAGCACCTGCAAACTTCCGGAAATACTCAATTGCCTTTGGATATTGCTTTCTTTCAAAGTGAGTATAGCCCAATGCGTACAACGCTAATTCATATTCTTCAGAGCTAATTGCGCCTGGCATTTCTAAGAATCGAACGAATCCAATTTCAGCAGCCTCTTGCTTACCCAATCTAGCGTAGGCCTCACTTTGCCAGTATTGCGCCATGGCCAACATCCGAGTATCAACGGGGTACTTCTTCACCTTTCTCAATTGGATCACCGAATTCTTGAAATCCATGTCATTGAAAAGCTCTATCCCTCGCAGGTAAGCCACCTTTTGGTAGGTCTTCTTCAGTACTTCATCCTTATCCTTTATTCGATCTAAAGAAGTGAGCGCCTTTCCAAAATTCCGTGTGGTCAAATAAACTTGAAGAAGGAAAGAATATGCCTCATCCACCCTTGGACTATTCGGGTGCTCATCAATGTATTCCTCAAAAGCTTCAATTGCTTCGTTGTACGGATCAAAGGACAATTCGTACGAAATCTTGGCGAAATTGAAGAGTGCATCTTCGGTAATCTGCTCGTCAAACCGCATTCTTGACGCTTCGCGAAATGCACCTCTCGCCTGTCTTTTCTTATCGGCTTTTAGATAGCAATCAGCCATGTGATAGTATGCCAATTGTGCCATTTCAGTCCGAGTTCGAGTAAC
>JBLFWJ010000123.1:0-10323 GCA_047611425.1 Bacteroidia bacterium
CAAACTGATTCGACTCCCAACCATTCAGTTTTTGAATTTGCCGAACATCCATCATGATGTACATCCGGTCAAAATCTTCAAATCCGGTTCGATAAATTCCTGAAATGGTTACCGCCCTTACGCGTCTTTTTTCATTCTGAATGAAGTAGACACGAATCTTATCGCCAACGCTTAATCCAAGCCTGTCAGCAATGTAGGTCGAGATCATTGCATCCTTTGAAATGCTCGAATCAGAAAGTGCTAAGGTCGTTCCTGATTTTACATGATCCTTGAAAAAAGACCAATCGAAGTCTGTTCCAACACCTTTCACGACCACACCTTCTATCTCGTCATTCGCGTTGATGATTCCAGCCTTTTGTGCGAAGACTTGCACATGCTCTACTCCTCGAATTGAAGTGAGTGAATCAATCAACCCGGCCGTAACCACAATAGGAGTTGGCTCTAGCGTTTCAGATGGATTGTAGTAATTGACTCGGATATCGGCTCCAAAACCAACCACCTTGTCTTTTATCTCTTTGTGAAAACCGGTAACAATTGCCACCGAACAAATCATAACGGCCATGCCAATAGCAATGCCAGCTATGGCGATTCTAACGATGGGCCGTGTGCCTGAAATATTGGTACTTTCGGCCCGCTCTCCAGCTTTTAGCAGCCTTTTTGCTATAAAGAATTGTGTATTCAGAGCCCGTTATTTTGAGTGTTCCGATGAAGGTCAAAGCTATCAAATATCTATTCCTGCTATTGAGTGCCACTGCGTGTGCTCAGCAGAGCAAAACGAATAAAATTGAACCCGTAATTGCAAAGGTCAAACCTGTTAAAATTGGGTTGTCGAATCCAATTCCTGCAGCTGATCTAACGGAAAAGTATCTGCCATCACTGGAAGGAAAAACCATCGCGATTGTTGCGAATCAAACTTCAATGGTTGGGTCGGTTCACTTGGTTGACACCCTTCTATCACTTGGAATCAATGTGAAAAACGTCTTTGCTCCGGAGCATGGTTTTCGTGGAAATGCCGATGCTGGAGAAAAGGTGAAGGATGGAAAGGACAGGAAAAGCGGGCTACCTATCATTTCGCTTTATGGCAAAAACCTGAAGCCTTCGGCTGAAAGGTTCGAAGGAATCGACCTGATTCTATTTGACATTCAGGATGTAGGTGCGCGCTTTTACACATACATCAGCACGATGACTTATATGATGGAAGCATGTGCTGAACAGGATGTTCCCATGATGATTCTGGATCGGCCCAATCCGAATGGACATTATGTAGATGGGCCTGTTTTGGATTCAAAATTCAAGTCGTTTGTGGGCATGCACCCAATTCCAGTTGTTCATGGGATGACCATGGGAGAATACGCTCAAATGGTGAATGGCGAATACTGGCTGAAGGACTCAGTTCAATGCAACATTTCTGTTGTTGAAATGGATCATTATAATCACAATTCAATTTATGAATTACCTGTAAAACCGTCCCCGAATTTGCCCAATATGAAATCGATTTACCTCTATCCAAGCCTTTGCTTTTTTGAGGGAACGATTGTCAGCGCTGGCCGAGGTACCGACAACCCTTTTCAATTATTCGGTTATCCAAAAATGCCAAATACAGAATTCGATTTCACACCAAGAAGCATCAAAGGCGCTGCCTCAAATCCAAAATTCAAAGGGAAAAAATGTAGCGGTGTTGATTTATCGACTAAACCAGATAGTTCACTCAGAGCCATTTCAAGGCTTGATCTCTCTTGGTTGATCAATGCTTTCAAGGATTACAAAAACAATGGCAAGGATTTCTTCGACCCAAAATTCTTTGATCTTTTGGCTGGAAGTGACATCCTCCGAAAGCAGATTCAATCCGGAAAGTCAATTCAAGAAATCGAGGATTCTTGGAAGAGTGACTTACAAGAATTCAAGAAAATTAGGAAGAAGTATTTGATCTACGATTGATTCTGCGCTTCAGCCATCTCTAGCTTGCCAGGATACACTTTCAATCCTTCGGAGATGATATTCACAGCTCTTTTCAGGCTTTCCTGATTCAACACGTAGGCAATCCGAACTTGCTTCGTTCCTACTCCTTTTGTGGAGTAAAATCCAGCAGCAGGTGCCATCATTACAGTTACACCATCAACAACACACGACTCCAACATCCATTGGCAAAAATCGTCTCCGGAATCTACGGGTAGCTCAGCCACAGCATAAAATGCCCCAGCCGGCTTAGGACAAACAACCCCAGGAATTTCATTCATTCCCTCAACAAGCGTGTTTCGTCTTCCAACGTACTCAGACACAACCGCATCAAAATATTCTTGAGGTGTATCAAGCGCGGCTTCCCCAGCTATTTGACCTAGTGTTGGCGGACTCAACCTTGCCTGACCAAACTTCAAAGCGGTTGACATAATCTCAGCATTACGAGAGACCAACGCCCCGATTCTAGCTCCACACATACTGTATCGCTTGCTCACGGAATCGACCATGATTACGTTCTGCTCAATTCCTTTCAAATTCATGCATGAGAATGGAGAAGCTCCATCGTAGCAGAACTCTCTATAAACCTCATCTGCAAAAAGGAACAAGTCATGCTTCTTCACAATAGCTGCCAAAGCTTCCAAGCTTTCTTGACTGTACAAGGATCCTGTTGGATTACCTGGATTACAGATTAGAATCGCTTTCGTCTTCTCCGTAATCTGAGATTCGAAAGCCTCAATTGGTGGTAAGGCAAATCCATCATCAATCGATGCGGTAATCGGCTTAACCGTCAGTCCGGCCATGGTTGCAAAACCATTGTAATTAGCGTAGAATGGTTCAGGAATAATGATCTCATCGCCTGGATCCATGCACGTCATAAACCCGAAAATCAATGCTTCAGATCCTCCAGTTGTAACCATTACATCATCCGAAGAAACACCGATACCAACGCTGCTGTAATACTTAGCCAGTCCATTTCGGTACGAATCAAACCCTTCCGAATTACTGTATTCAATTACCGTTCGATCCATGCCTTTTACAGCATCAAGTGCTACTTGAGGCGTTTCAATATCAGGCTGACCGATATTCAAATGGAGAACTTTTTTCCCAGCTGCCTTTGCCGCTGTGGCATAAGGAACCAGTTTCCGAATTGGAGAAGCGGGCATTTGTGCGCCCTTATTTGATAATGTTGGCATAATGAAATTCTATTAAAGAAGAAGTCCCGTTTCGATTGCTCGAAACGGGACTTCAAATATGCGATAAAGATGTTTATCTGATTACTTCGCTGGCTCAGCAACAGGAGCAAATTCCTGATCCTTAACCGGAGAAGTCTCCTCAGTTGGTGTTGCCTTAACAGAACCTTTAATAGTAATCTGCTTGCTTGGGCTATCAACTGCGTTAGAAGTAATAGTTACGAACTTGGTAAAAGGACCAACTCGCTTTACGTCATACTTCACTTTAATTGCAGCCTGCCCACCTGGAGCAATTGGCTCTTTTGGCCAAACAGGAACAGTACATCCACAAGACCCCTTTGCCTTCGAAATAATCAATGGCTCGGTACCGTTGTTCGTAAACATGAATTCAGTTTGACCAGCAGGAACATCTCCTTGATTGATCTCACCGAAATCGTGAATTTCTTCTTCGAAAGTAATTTGAGCGCCAGCTTGTTGAGCAGTCGCAAGACCGTAAGTTCCTAGAACCATGGTCAAAAGTATAAGTGCCTTTTTCATATCTGTTTTTATAGTTTTTAAGTTTACAATGGCGAAAGTAGGGCAATAAGTCTGCCGCAGCTGTTAACGAAATGTTAACGCTCGTGATTAAGCACAAAACCCAAAAACCAAAAGCCCTTTGCTATTGGGTTTTAGAGAATCTATTCGCTATGCGAAAACAACGAAATACATCTCCATTTCGCCCTTCCCTTTGGCTTCTATTTTACCACGGCTTTCGAAGGTGAATTGAGTATCATCCTTCAGTAACTCGTAGGTGACTTGGCTGATGTTCACTTGACCGACACACCCAGAGGATTCCATGCGGCTTGCGGTGTTTACGGTATCTCCCCAGATGTCGTATTGGAATTTCTTAACACCTACAATACCTGCTACCACAGGGCCTGTATGGACACCAACACGCATTTCAAAAGCTGGTTTGTTTGCCGCATCATTCGTGGTTTTTCTATCCAAAATAAAAGCTTGCATTTCCAACGCGGCCGTTACCGTGTTCTTAACCGAATCATCGGTTGGAACAGGCAAACCACCAGCGGCCATGTAGGCATCTCCAATGGTTTTAATCTTCTCAATATTGTACTTGCCCATAATGCCATCAAAGGCTTCGAAGCAGGTGTTAATCTCTGCTACCAATTCTTGGGCACTTAGCTTTTCTGATGCGGCAGTAAACCCTTTAAAGTCGGTGAAGAGAATGGAGACCATATCAAAGTCGCGGGCATCTGCTTTTCCTTTGGCCTTTAATTCAGCTGCAATGTCTGCAGGAAGAATATTGAGTAATAGGTTCTCAGAACGGTCTTTCTCAACCTGTAAAACGGCCTTTGATTTTCTAATGTATCTAACACGGCCATATAACCCACCTGCCAATATGAATAGAAGGACTCCTCCACCTGCCAGGGCGTTTCTGGTTTGGTTTTTCTGACGCACTTCTTCTAGGTGGGCTTCTTCTACTAATCTTGCTTCATCTGCCTTAGCAATGCTATCCGCAAGCATCACTTTTTGAAACTCCATTTGCTGGAGTTTTTTGGAGGTTTCCTCTGCATTCAAGCTGTCATCCAGCGCCAGCATTTGCTCGTGGTACTCTAGGGCTTTATTTCCATTTCCTGTGGACTTGTACGCATCATACAGGCATTTGCAGGCATCCCTCTGTTTATTGATATTCCCAATCTCCTGTGCCAGTAGCAAGCCCTTGCTGCATTGGTTGATCGCTTGTTGATGATCCCCCTGTTTCTGATAAAAGCTCCCGATAGCGTTCAGGGACAAAGCGATTCCTTTTTTTTCGCCAATTTCCTCCCTGATCTTTAAGCTCCTTTGATAATAGTCCAGCGCTTTGGGATAGTCGCCCTGAACCTGATAAATAACCCCAATGTTATTCAGGGAAGAAGCGATTCCTTTTTTATCGCCCATTTCCTCGCAGATCTTTAAGCTCCTTTGGTGATAGTCTAGCGCTTTGAGAGAATCGCCCTGATCCTGATAAATACCACCAATATTACCCAGAGAAGAAGCGATTCCGTTGTTATCGCCTATTTCCTCCTCGATCTTTAAGCTCCTTTGGTAATAGTCCAGCGCTTTGGGAGAGTCGCCCTGAACCTGATAAATAATACCCAAATTATTCAGGGAACCAGCGATTCCTTTTTTATCGCCTATTTCCTCCCTGATCACTAAGCTCCTTTGGTAATAGTCCAGCGCTTTGGGATAGTCGCTCTGATCATTATAAATAATACCAATATTACTCAGGGAAGCAGCGATTCCTTTTTTATCGCCCATTTCCTCCCTGATCTTTAAGCTCCTTTGGTAATAAGTCCAGCGCTTTGGGATAATTGCCTCTAATTGCAAATGAAATTCCCTGGGTATTCAAAGCCCCCGCCATTTGCTTTTTCAGGGCGCTCTTTTCAGCAAGGTCATATTGCATTTGCGCAAAGTAAAAGGCAGAATCCGGCTGGCTGAAGAGGTAGCCATCCCAAGCGATATCGTGCATCGCCTTTAGACGGGAGGTGTCCGGTTGGGTTTTATCGTTCCATACACCGTAAAGCGAATCGAGATTGGTTTGGGCTTGACTAACAAGCGAGCCTAGAACGAACAGAGCAAAAAGTAGGTTTTTCAAAGAATCTGGTTTGCTGTGAAGTTAGAATGTATTCTAGCCGAATGAGGATACCGGACTTGAACGGTAGAATGCTCGCCCCGCATTAGCGATGCAAGCGGTTACCCCGAAGAGTAATGAAGCAAAGCGCCTGCCTGCCGGACAGGCAGGCAGGGAATGAAACGAGGAGTATGAGCGCCCGCCCGTACCAAACGGCACGTTCGGGCGGGGCAGCGCGACCTTTGCGAAGGGCGGGGTTGTGCGTGGAGCTTAGGGAATGCCCAAACAACCTTGATTCAAGATGTTAAAGTGCGTTGGCCAAAAGTGTCAATTCGAGTGTCCCGATTTTTATCGGGATGTATCGAGAATAAACTTTGTGGGTGGAATAAAACTCGTTCTCCCTTCGATAAAAACTCAGGACAGGCTTTACAATTTCGCTTCGCAAAATCACTCGAACTGACCCTCAATTTATAGGTTGAGACTGCCGTTTCCTGAGCCCCACAATTCCTAATTTTGCGGGCTTGAAATTGAAGTTATGAGCGAGATCGCTGCTAAGTACGACCCAAGCATTACCGAGGACAAATGGTACAGCTACTGGATGGAGAATGGATATTTCCATTCGGAGCCAGATGAGCGAGAGCCATATTCAATCGTCATACCGCCACCCAACGTTACGGGTGTCTTGCACATGGGCCACATGCTGAATAACACCATTCAGGATGTGTTGGTGAGACGCGCCAGAATGCAGGGCTACAACGCTTGCTGGGTTCCGGGTACCGACCATGCGTCCATTGCTACGGAGGCCAAAGTGGTAAAGAAGCTGAAGGACGAAGGCATTAATAAATGGGATCTTTCGCGTGAGGAGTTTATGAAGCATGCCTGGGAATGGACCGACAAACATGGCGGAATCATCCTTGAGCAATTGAAAAAACTGGGTGCTTCCTGCGATTGGGAACGCACGCGTTTTACGATGGAGCCAGACATGAGCGATGCGGTTATCGACACGTTCATTGATCTTCATTCCAAAGGTCTGATATACAAGGGTCACCGAATGGTGAACTGGGATCCGTCTGCCTTAACTGCCGTTTCTGATGAGGAGGTGAACCACAAGGAGGTGAACTCCAAATTGTATCACGTTCGCTATCAGGTTGTTGATGAAAATGACCACCCCGTCCTTTCAGGACACCCCTCCTTTCCAGGAGGGGAGCCCACCTCCGAGGAGACATTGGATCAAGGTGCTAGCTCTTCCCCTGAAAAGGCGGAGTACCCGAAGGGGGATGGGGTTTGGTTGACGATTGCGACTACGCGTCCGGAGACGATTTTGGGTGATACGGCAATTTGCATCAACCCGAATGATGAGCGTTACAATCATCTGCATGGCAAGCGTGCCATTGTACCAATGGTGGAGCGTAGCATTCCGATCATTTTAGATGATTATGTGGATATCGAATTCGGAACGGGTTGCTTGAAAGTAACTCCGGCTCACGATGAGAATGACTACAACTTGGGTAAGAAGCATGATCTGGAAACCATCGACATTCTGAATCCGAATGGAACGATGAGCGAGGCTGCCAAATTTTACATTGGTGAGGATCGGTTCATCGTTCGGAAGAAGATCGCGAAGGATCTTGATGCCTCTGGCAATTTGGTGAAGGTGGAGGATTACATGAACAAGGTTGGTTACTCGGAAAGAACGAATGCCGTTATTGAGCCTCGACTTTCTGAGCAGTGGTTTGTGAGCATGAAGAAACTGACCGAGCCTGCGTTGGCTCATGTGGTTGATGGAAACGTTCAGTTCCACCCGCCAAAGTTTGTAAACACGTACAAGCATTGGATGGAGAATGTGCGCGATTGGTGCATTAGCCGTCAGTTGTGGTGGGGACAAAGAATTCCTGTTTTCTATGCTCCAAACGGAGAATACGTGGTTGCTAAAACTGCGGAAGATGCGGTAAAGAGGTTTGAGGAGAGAGGTTTGAGCCATGAGCAAAGCGACCTGAAACAGGAGGAAGATGTGGTTGATACTTGGTTCTCATCTTGGCTATGGCCGATCTCGGTTTTTGATGGTTTCAAGAATCCGGATAACCCAGAGATCAAGTATTACTATCCGACCAATGATCTGGTAACTGCACCGGAAATTTTATTCTTCTGGGTGGCCAGAATGATCATGGCTGGCGAGGAATACCGAGGTGAAATTCCGTTCAAGAACGTTTACCTCCACGGAATTGTGCGTGATGAGAAACGCAGAAAAATGAGCAAGTCGTTGGGTAATTCTCCAGACCCGATTAAGCTTATTGAAAAGTATGGTGCTGATGGTGTTCGGGTAGGGATGTTGCTTTCTTCTCCGGCAGGAAACGACCTTCTTTTTGATGAGGCGCTTTGCTTGCAAGGGCGAAACTTCACCAACAAGATCTGGAACTCGTTCCGATTGATTAAGGGTTGGGAAATTGATGAAAGTTTGGAGCAACCGGCCGATTCTAAAATCGCTATCGAGTGGTTTGAATCACGATTCAATCAAGAACTCGAAACATTGAACGACCACTACTCGAAGTTCCGATTGAGCGATGCGTTGATGTCGTCTTATAAGTTGGTGTGGAACGACTTCTGTTCGTGGTATCTCGAAATGGTGAAGCCTGCGTATCAGCAGCCAATCGACCGAAAGACTTTGGATTCAACGGTTAATTTCCTTGAGCGTTTGCTGAAGGTTCTTCATCCGTTCACACCGTTTATCACCGAAGAAATTTGGGATAACATGGGCGAGCGTTCCAAAGAAGACCGAATGATCGTTGCGCCTTGGCCAGAAACTGGTCAGGTTGATTTAAACTTGCTGAAAGGCTTCGAGTCTGCCGAGAAGGTGGTGATGGAAATCCGCAGAATCAGAAATGAAAAGCAGATTGTGCTTAAAGAGAAATTGCAGCTTTTGATTAAAGGTAACGGCTTGATGCATCAAGCCTTTACTCACTTTAGTCCAGTCATATCGAAACTGGCCAATCTTGATAAGATTGAATCCGTTTCAGAAGCACCTGGTTCTGCCGCTGGATTCGTTGTAAAAGGGATCGAGTTTTTCATTCCCTTGGAAGGCTTGGTTGATGAAGGCGAGGAGAAAGAGAAGCTTCAAAAGGAACTCGAATACACCAAAGGATTCTTGAATTCAGTGACCAAAAAACTCAGCAATGAGCGTTTTGTGGCCGGTGCACCTGAGCAAGTTGTAGCTGCTGAAAAAAGCAAGCAAGCTGATGCAGAAGCGAAGATCAAAGCGCTGGAAGCGCAGTTGGCTGTGTTGTAAGGGTTTGATGCATCAAACCCTAACTGAGGAAACATCAAACCCTTACTGAGGAAACATCAAACCCTAACTCAAGCCAACATCGAACCGTAATTTCGCAAGATGGTTGGCAAACGAAACACCATCAGACTTTCGGGCTACAATTACAAAGCAGACGGTTATTACTTCTTCACATGTGTCACAAAGAACCGAATGCCCTTGTTTGGTTCAATTGCGAATCAGAAGATGAATCTATCTTTGGCAGGCAAGTGGGTGCATGAAGAATGGGTTCAGACTGGTCAGAGTCGCAACAACATTCGATTAGACGAATTCATCGTTATGCCAGATCATGTTCACGGCATCATTGTTTTAGGTGAGCCAGTAATTCCGTTGTCAGGCTCGCCATGGCCAGCACTAGATGAAGAAAACACATCAAAGTTTGGGGACTCTTCAAATACTTTGGGGGCAATAATCGGAGGATTTAAGGCTGCCTGTTCACGAAGGGTTAGGCGAGACTTTCCAGAGTTCGGCTGGACGCGTAATTACTGGGAACGCATCATTCGGAGTCACGAAGAACTGAACGCCTTCCGAAGCTACATCAAGAACAACCCAATCAAAGGGTAGGATTAGTAAGGGTTTGAGGCGGTTAGTTAGGGTTTGATGCATCAAACCCGTACAGGCCTGAGCATCAAACCCGTACAGGCCTGAGCATCAAACCCGTACAGGCCTGAGCATCAAACCCGTACAGGCCTGAGCATCAAACTCAAACTCAACAGCGACCAAGAATCTTGTAAGTAACGAAGCCGAGCCATTCGTGGATTAGGCTACGCCATTTTCCGAAGTTGTCTATTTGCGGCACTAAGAGGTAATCTATTTCCCAACGCCTGTCGCCAACGCCTTTGGCTGCTGGATAAACTTGAACATCAATTCCTTGTTTGACGAAGCAAGCTTTCGCCCTTCTGATGTGTGAGGAAGAAGTAATCAAGAGGAACTTCTGCTCACCTGTTTTCGCTAAAATCTCCTTAGCATAAAGAGCATTCTCGTATGTGTTCATGCTTTTACCTTCCACCAAAACATCCTTTGAAGGAATACCGCATAACAAGTAAAGCCGCTTGATAATCTCTGACTCTTTTGCCCAAGGCTCGAGGTAGTTTGCCGCACCTCCAGTAATCAGAATCTTATTGATCTTTCGATGCTTGTACAACTCCAAAACTGACAGATATCGGTCAGCGTTTTTGCCATATTTCACCCGATCATTTTCCTTGTCGTGGTATACTCCGCCTCCAAGCATGATGGCAGTTTTTATC
>JBLFWJ010000124.1:0-10148 GCA_047611425.1 Bacteroidia bacterium
CTCTCTCGGATTGATCTAACAAAGGATGACGTGGCCGACCTTGAGGAAATGACCAAACCTATTGCTCCTGAAAACGCCATCGGCAGAATCAGTCGGATGGATGCGATCAACAACAAAAGTGTGAATGAGGCTTCACTCAGAAATGCTCAAGCCAAGCTGAGTCAATTGGAAGATGCGCTTTACAAGATTGACAACAACGAGGATTTTGGAAAGTGCCGATCCTGTGGAAATCCTATTCAAGAAGGGCGTTTGCTACTAATGCCCGAAAGTCCATTCTGCGTGCCTTGCGCCAGGATATAATCAAAGCACCAAGTCGCATTCAAACTCATCGGGTTCTATTCCGGCATCCTTTGATACATTAAATTGAGTTATCGTAATTCCAGTATTACCTGTCAATGACTCACGCGTGGATCCTATTTGAAACGCAACTTTTAAATCAGAATTAGAAAACACTTTAGTTTTTGAAACCGTCATCTCTCCAACTATGCACGTACTGGTTATTGTACTATCAAGTCGTTCAATGCTGAAAGAGCCGCTAGTTAAGTCTGTAAATCGAGAATCAGAATGTTCAAATGGATACGCTACAAATGCCTCAATCATCCCGTTCCCTAAACTTACACCTGATATCCCCATAGAGTCGTTGTCAATTTCAGTGACAACCAATTGAGCATATCCTCCAAACCCAGTTCCAGGAGAGAAGGAGTCAAATACTGTGGTGATAGTAAAATCACCAGTAAGACCAGTTTGAAAAACTTCAATTGCCTGGCCAGACTCACTATTCTTGACCTCAATTCGCAAAGATCCGTTTTCATATTTCGCCTCTGCAGTAAGCTGTGTTCGTTTAACGGTCCAGTCGGAAACACATTCAATCTCTTCAATTTCCGAACATCCTGCGTATGCTAAAAATGAAATCAAGGCAATTGCCCCTATCAGGTTTAACACAAACTGAACTTTCAGCATCTTCATAACGGTTTACAATTTTTAACAAGGTTAGGCAATTCTTGTGTCGACCTGCGTTAACAAGAAGGTAATTTCGGCCCGACCAAGGAACCATGATTGAGATCTCAGATTTAAGAAAGTCCTACCAAGTAGGACAGCGGAAATTAGAAGTATTGAAGGGGATTAACCTCAATGTTCCTGAAGGAGAATTGGCCGCTATTATGGGGTCTTCTGGAACTGGAAAATCCACCTTGCTCAATATTTTGGGCATACTTGACAATTACGATTCTGGGACTTATAAGTTGAATGGAACTCTGATTAAAGATCTAAGCGAAACGAAATCTGCTAAGTATCGAAACGAAATGATCGGTTTCGTTTTCCAGTCCTTTAATCTGGTCACGTTTAAGAATGCTGTAGAAAATGTGGCACTTCCACTCTACTATCAAGGTGTGAGCAGAAGCAAGCGAAACAAATTGGCTCTTGAATATTTAGATCGAGTTGGATTGGCTGATTGGGCAGATCATCTTCCAAGTGAATTATCTGGAGGACAGCAGCAACGAGTTGCAATCGCACGAGCATTGGTTAGCAAGCCAAAATTGATTTTGGCTGATGAGCCAACAGGAGCATTGGACACTCAAACTTCTAACGAGGTAATGAACCTACTTAAAGAGGTGAGTCGTGAAGGCATGACAATGATTATCGTAACGCATGACCCGGAAGTTTCCCAGTTCTGCGACCGCATGATTAGCATGAAAGACGGCCTAATTGAGAATTCAGACCTAATTCAAAAAGCGCAAGTATGATCTCGTCCGATAGATGGCAAGAGATCTTCAGTACGATCTCCAAGAATAAACTGCGCACCGTTCTCACGGGGTTCAGCGTTTTCTGGGGGATTTTCATGTTGATCATTTTGCTTGGCTGCGGAAAAGGGCTGGAAAATGGCTTTGAGCACGATTTCAAGGCCGATGCGATTAACAGTATTTGGATCTACCAAGGAAATACCTCCATTCCTTATAAAGGATTTAATGCGGGAAGAAGTATCCGATTCAACAATCAGTCTTCTGAAATGCTTCAGGCGACAAACCAAGACGTCACTGATTTTAGCAGAAGATTGTGGTGCGGTCAATTCCCAATGGTCTACAAAGACAAACGGGTTACGTACACAGTTTTTGCGGTAAGCGCTGGTCATCGATATGCCGAAAACATTACGCTTTTAGAAGGACGCTGGGTAAACCCAACGGATGACCTTGAAAAGAGAAAAGTGATCGTGATCGGTGATCCGATTCGAGAAGAACTTTTTCCAAACGGAGACCACATTGGTAAAGAAATTAAGGTTGATGGTGTGAACTTCACAGTAATCGGCAACTTTAAAGATGGAGGTGGTGATCGGGATATGCGAAGAGCATACATCCCAACAGAAGTAGGACAGGCCCTATACCACCCCAATGAAGTGCATCAGTTTACTATGATGGTTGGTGACGCGACACTGGACGAGACCATCGCGATTTCCAACGACCTGAGAAAGAGAATGGCCGCATTCTTCCATTTTTCGCCTGATGACCAGCGCGCCATTTGGATTAACAACAGCACCGAACACTTTATGCAGATTATTAATGTTCTGAATGGAATCAGCCTGTTTGTTTGGGTTATGGGGATCATGACAATTATTGCTGGAGTTGTGGGCGTGGGAAACATCATGATGATCGTTGTGAAAGAGCGAACACGAGAAATTGGCATCCGAAAAGCACTTGGCGCCTCCCCCACTTCTATCGTTAGTTTGATATTGATGGAAGCGATTTTGATCACATCTATAGCCGGTTATCTCGGCTTAGTAGCAGGAGTTTTTCTACTCGAATTCGTCAGTTCTCAAATAGAAGACCCAGGCATTTTCAGAAACCCAGAAGTTGAGTTGAGTACGGCAATTGCGGCAACCTTGGTATTGATTGCAGCAGGTGCTTTAGCTGGACTAATCCCAGCAATCAGAGCTGCATCCATTCGTCCAATCGAAGCTTTAAGAGAAGAATAATGTTCGACAGGGATCAATGGAAAGAAATATATGCCACACTGGCGAATAACAAGCTTAGAACAAGCTTGACTGCATTTGGTGTGAGCTGGGGAATCATCATGCTAATCGTGATGCTTGGCGCTGGTTCCGGTCTGAAAAATGGAGTAACCAGCGAGTTTGACGGCTTTGCAATGAACAGCCTTTATGTCTGGACACAAAATGTATCTATACCATACAAAGGATTACCCGCTGGAAGATGGTTCAATCTTAGAAATGGTGACACGGAAGCAATTATCGCGAACATCCCAGAAATTGAAGTAATCGCTCCGAGAAACGAAGTGGGTGGTTTTAGAGGCACTTCTAGCGTGAGAAGGAAAGACAAGACAGGAGATTTCAGAATCATTGGTGACGTGCCTGAAATAAGAGAACTTCAAACTTTAGATATTGATCAAGGCCGATGGATGAACCACCTTGATTTAAATGAACAGCGGAAAGTCGCAATTATCGGAAGTCGAGTAGCCTCAACCCTTTTCAGTCCATCAGAAGAAATTATTGGTGACTACATCACCCTAAATGGAGTCGCATTTAAAGTGGTCGGAACTTTCAAAACGAAAAAGACCGGAGACGAAGCCAATGAAGACGCTACCACCGTATTCGTTCCGTTCAGCACCTTTCAGAAAGTGTTTAATTATGGTGATAGAGTGTCTTATTATGGATTCACGCCTAAAGAAGGAGTAGCAACATCTGTAATTGAAGAAAAGGTTATCGCTCTTCTGAAAGAACGACATTCGATTCATCCAGATGATCGTTTCGCCTTTGGCAGCAACAACAACGAAGAAGGTTTCAAGGAAGTGTCTCAAGTTTTTTCAGGCATCAATTTCATTTCGTGGTTGGTTGGAGTAGCTACCCTGCTGGCTGGTGTTATTGGCGTGAGCAATATTATGCTTGTCATCATTAAGGAGAGAACCAAAGAGATCGGAATTAGACGTGCCATTGGAGCTTCACCGTTTCAGATTGTGAAACAGATCATGCTTGAAGCATTGATACTTACTTCTGTTGCAGGATATATTGGAGTTATTCTGGGTGTGTTACTCGTTGAGAGTGTTGGGCCGCTGATTCAAGATGAGGCTTTTAAGAATCCTGAAATAGATTTTAGCGTAGCACTCCTAGCCGTGATAGTTTTGAGTATTAGTGGCTGTTTTGCAGGATTAATTCCTGCCATACGAGCTTTAGAAATTAAACCTGTCGAAGCACTTCGAACAGACGGATAACGAATTAGGATAAAGTAAAAAGGAACAAATGAAAACTGCTTTAAGAACCATTGTCATTCTTGCAATTCTCGGAGGATTTGGATACACCATGTACTACCTGTGGGCTAAGTCGGAAGAGCCGCCAGTGATTTACGAGACTACTACAGCTTCGGTGCAAAGTATTATCAAGAAGACCGTTGCCACAGGGTCTATTCTTCCAAAACGTGAAGTTGATATCAAGCCGAGAGTTTCTGGAATTATCGAAAAGATATTCGTAGTTCCAGGCCAGATGATTAATAAGGGAGACGCGGTTGCTCAAATCAGAATCATACCAAACATGGTTAGTTTGAATAACGCCAAGTCTCGGGTTGAGGCGGCTAAGATTTACGTTAAGGATGTAACGTTGCGTCACGACCAATCTGGCTCTCTTTACGAAAAAGGAGTGATTGCATTAACAGAATATCAACGATTGCAAACCGAGCTAAACACAGCTGCACAAGATTTGCTTGCAGCAGAAAACAATCTTCAATTAATTAAGGAAGGTGCGCTAAAAGGCGAAGGAGCCAATTCAAACACGATTGTTCGTTCAACCACACAAGGAATGGTTTTAGACGTTCCCGTTAAGGAGGGTCACTCGGTAATTGAAAGCAACACCTTTAATGAAGGAACCAGCATTGCTCAAGTAGCCAATATGGCCGAAATGATGTTTGAAGGAAAAGTGGATGAAAGCGAAGTCGGAAAGATCAAGGAAGGAATGGCGCTTCTTATCAAGGTTGGCGCAATCGATAATGAGCAATTTGATGCCACATTGGAGTACATTTCTCCAAAGGGTGTAAATGACAATGGCGCTATTCAATTTACGATTCGAGCAAACGTCACATTGAAGGAGGATGTCTTTATTAGATCCGGTTACAGCGCTAACGCGGATATTGTGCTTGACAGAAGAGACAGTGTATTGGCTCTTTCCGAGTCCTTGTTAATTATGACGGAAGACACCGACACTATCTATATTGAAGTAGAAAAGGGAGACCAAGAATTTGAAAAAGTGGAAGTTGAAGTTGGCCTTTCAGATGGAATCAATATTGAAATCCTGAACGGAGTCGATGCAGAAACAAAGATTAAGAAGCAGAGTTGAAATGCATTTTTGTTTGACTAGGTAAGTCTTATATATGAATGTGGTTTTGAACGAGTAAGTACCCTTTACACAGCTCCTTTGTATTTGCCACTTAGCATTACCTTGTCTAAAAATTATTGCTGATTATTCAGTAACCTATTCAGCAGAACAATTGAAGATTCTCATCGTTGATTCGGTGAGGATCTTTTTTATTTATGACTATGGAAGAACAAGACTGGAAATCGAAACTTAGCGAAGAAGAATACAACGTTTTAAGAAACAAAGGAACCGAGCGTCCTTTTACTGGAGAATACAACCTCCACTTTGAGAATGGTGATTACGCTTGCAAAGGCTGTGGAGAGGTTCTCTTCAAATCAGATTCTAAATATGATCACGGTTGTGGTTGGCCTAGTTTCTCAGAAGCTGCCGAGCCGGGAAAAGTGAAAGAGATCTTGGACAAATCCCACGGAATGATTCGAACTGAAGTTGTTTGTGCGAAATGCGATGGACACTTAGGCCATGTTTTCAACGATGGCCCTACTCCATCAGGAATGAGATACTGTATCAATTCGGTCTCCCTCGACTTTGAGAAAGGCCAATAAAAAAGGCGTCCGAGTATGTCGAACGCCTTTTAGGCTTTATGTCACATTGAGCGGAGTCGAAATGCTAAACAGCACTTCACTTCTTATCAAGCGGCAACTTTAAATTCCATTGTAAGATCGACTACTTCTCCTCCAAATATGGAAATAACTGCTTCTGTTTCCTTAAACCCTGGGTAGGTGAATCGAACTAGGTAAAATCCTTCAGGAACATCCTCAATCTTGAAGTAACCAGTAGGTGAGGTGATGTATGTTTTTCCTGTCCCCACAATCTCAACAATCACCCCGAATACTCGGCTTCCTTCTTCGGATACAATCTTTCCTTTAAAAACTCCCATATCATTCGATGGGTTAGTTCCAAAAGTGAATCCTTCATTTCCCCATCCGCTAAAATCCAACATTGATAGGTCTACACGTGTACTCTCTTTTTGATTTTCCATGACTTAAAATTTAACAGGTTAATAAAAGGTAGAATGGATCCATTTACGTGATTTACCATTGTACAACGGGGGCACTTTTCAATTGTTGTGCCAAAACGAAAAAAGGGTATCCGACATGGTCGAATACCCTCTCATGTAAATGAAACCTTCTACTAATTCTTACCTGCTGTTTTACCAGGGTCAAATTCAAAGTTAACAGCTGGAACCTCAACAGGCATTGCCTTCGACTCAACTAAACACCCATTCCACACAATTTCCATATTGGCAAATTGCATGTCTTCCACCTTAGCTGGAACTTCAAAATACAGGGTGAATTTTTTCTTTTCACCTCGTTGTAATAAGTGGGTCTTTTCCTTTCTCATTGAATTGGCAAACTCCTGTCCGTTACTCATTCTAACCGCAACCTTGCTAGGGTCAATAATTCCAAAAGCACCTCCTTTATAAGTGCATTCAAACTTGGCTGCTGTCAGGTCTGTCTTTTTAGAAATGCTTGTCATGTTGCAAGTAAATGGTCCTGTACTGAACGAATTCTGTGACGCAGGCAAGGCAAAATCATCAGCCTTCTGAACATCACCTTTTAAAGGCACCTGACTGATTTTACCCAAATTGGCCGAGTAGCTTTCTACATGAAGATCACTCCCCCTTACTTCCAGTGTTTTTCCTTCATTCCCAAAAGGCTTGATAATCATACTCTTGGATTTTGTGGTGCTTAAGCTCTGGCCAGCAATATCCATCGAAGCCTTTGACAAATCCCAAACGATAAACCCTTCAGTATTGTTAGTCACTTTAGCTCTAAACTTTGCCTGATCCATTCGTGCAATTGGATCCTTAAAAGAAATGCTGACCGCATCGGTAGATATCTCATCCGGAGTTTTAAAATGGTTGACATGCTCAGCTAAGGCCTTCAGTTCCTTCTTACTGAGAGGTTTGTCTTGGGCCATTCCTGGCAAAGCTACAATAGACAATAATGCTGTAGCGAAAAGTAAATTCTGAATCTTCATGTGTTTAACTTTGAGTGTGAAATTAGTGAGCATGGGCATATCAACAAGTGCTCCAATCATTTACTACTGATCTTATGTACATCTTGATTGTTGGCCTCAATTTGATCTTTGACTGACTGAATTTGTTTGGCAACCATTGCCAATTCCTTACGACCCTGACCAAGTAGCCATCGAAAAGAAGACTCTTCGCCATCACCTGCAAGCGCAACATGCGAAAATGCCGTGAACCCATTCTTCACCAACCAATCGACAGCTTGCTTATTCCCCTCTGCTCCATTAACCACGGCCATCAAGTGCGGATACTTATTCTTCATTAACCAATCGCGTGAGTCATCATCATTATGAAGCGCATGAACAAAAACACCCAATTCACGGTATCCATTTTTCATTAACCATTCTCGAATTTCCTTGTTTCCTTTAATTGCTTCAGCCCAAGCAACAAGGATTTTTGATGGATAAATTGATTCACTAGCCATGGCACTAAGTTCGCACATCAGGCTGAATATTGGCCTTCAAATCCGCATACATTTGCAGCCGAAATGAATCACCATCACTTCATGCAGCGGTGCTTAGAGCTAGCCGCTTTGGGTACAGGAAACGTGGCTCCAAACCCTTTAGTGGGATGCGTCATTGTTCATGCCGGCAAAATCATAGGAGAAGGATACCATCAGAAATGTGGAGAAGGGCATGCTGAAGTGAATGCATTTAACTCCGTTCAGGACGATTCGCTTCTTCCAGAGTCTACAGTGTACGTGAGTTTGGAACCCTGTGCGCATCATGGAAAAACGCCTCCGTGTGCTGAATTATTGGTTGAGAAAAAAATAAAACATGTGGTGATTGCAACGCTGGATCCACACGCAAAAGTTGCAGGACTCGGAGTTGAGATTCTTAGAAATGCAGGTATCGAAGTGACCGTTGGAATCCTTGAAAAGGAAGCCCGTTTTTTGGCAAGGAGATTTTTCACTTTTCATCAGAATAAACGGCCATTTGTCGTTTTAAAATGGGCGGAATCTGCCGATGGTTTCTTGGATAAGGAAAGAACTACATCGAGTCAGGAACCGCTAAGCATTTCCTGTGAAGAATCAAATGTTCACACACATGGCTTGAGAGCATCGGAACATGCCATAATGGTTGGGACGAATACCGCATTGCTTGATAATCCATCGCTAGCGGTTAGAAATGCATCCGGATCCAATCCGATAAGAATCGTTTTGGATAGAACCCTGAGATTACCTCAAACTTTGAAGTTGTTTACGGACGGAAAACCAACAGTCGTGTTAAATGAGTTGAAATCTGGTAAAGAAGGTGCTATTCGATTTGTAAAGCCGAATGAATGGACGTTAACCTCCATGCTCTCAGAACTTCATCAGCTTCAAATTCAATCGGTGTTAGTAGAAGGCGGCTTCAAATTGCTGAATTCCTTCGTTTCGGGGAATTTTTGGGATGAAGCACATTGCATTAGTTCTTCCGAGGTATTTGCTAAAAAAGGCCCTTTATCACCGAAAATAATCGCCCCTATTCGAAAGCAATTCCAATCTGGATCAGACTCAATAACGGTCTATCAAAACCAATTAACTACCAAATGATAGCCTTACCCTTAAGCATCCTCACTTCATCAATGCTGATGATACTTTTCAAGTATTTCGGCAAACTGAAGGTGAATACGTTCCAAGCAATCACGGTTAATTACGTGGTGGCAGCAACGCTTGGATTTATGATGAGTGGCACCGCTCCGCACTTGTCACTAATAAATGAACCTTGGGCCGGCTTTGCTGGATTGTTGGGCGTGATGTTCATCCTGATGTTTTATGTGATGGCCATATCCTCCCAAAAAGTAGGTGTTGCAATTACAACGGTGTCCAATAAAATGTCGTTGGCTATTCCGGTCGTTGCCGGAATTATCCTTTACGATGAAGGTCTCACATGGCTTAAGGCACTTGGCGTATTAGGTGCCCTCATAGCCGTAGTTCTTGTTGTAAAACCCAGTGGTGGTATACAGATTGATAAAAAATACCTTTTCCTTCCTGTCATAATATTCTTTGGAAGCGGTACGCTTGATTCCATCTTCAAATACTGTGAAACTCATTATGTAGATGCCGAACAGGTGTCCATTTTTTCAGCAACTCTCTTCGGGGTTTCCGCTGTAATTGGGCTTACCACAATGGTTTTCAGAAAACTATTTCAAGGAAAGACTTTGGAAATCAAGAGTATTGTGGCCGGAGTGGCTCTGGGTATTCCCAATTATTTTTCGATTCATTATTTAATCCTGTCGTTGCAAATCCCGGGACTTGAAAGCACAATGGTATTTCCAATTAATAATGTAGGAATCGTAGTATTTAGCACAGTTTCAGCCATCATTCTGTTCAAAGAACATCTTTCCAAACTCAATTGGATTGGCATCGTTCTGGCTCTACTTTCCATCGTATTGATTGCCTTCGGATGAGAATATTCTTGCTTGCTATTCTGTGTCCAATTCTGATTTCGGCTCAGACCATTGAACTCAGTTTTCCTCCCAATTTGAATGGTGCTAAACTCCAATTAATCGGGTTTGAAGGACTGCACGAAATGGTTCTTGATTCAACCATTGTCACAGATCAATCCGCAATAATCAAGTATGAAATTCCACAAGATGGTTTGGCAAAACTGATGCTAAATGGCACGTCCTTGGGCGAGCTAATCATTCTAAAAGAAACTCCCTTAAACGGAACGCTTTCTTTTGCAACTGGTTCAATTAATATTCGATGGCAAGAATCGCTCGAAAATGTAGCGCTGATTAAATTGCTTGAACGTTCGGTAGGAT
>JBLFWJ010000125.1:0-10120 GCA_047611425.1 Bacteroidia bacterium
CTGGTAGATCAAACCTTACCCAAGGCACCTACGACAATGGGTCTACGACCATTATAGAATCAGATAGTCTTGGCTTACCTATTTCCAGCTACACGTACGAATCGGACTTACAGAATGGCGTGTCTCCGAACCGCCAGCAGTACTTAGGTTATGGCCTTAAGTTCTCGCAAGGCTTCGGAAACTTTGCAGTTAACCTAGGTGTGTACATGGGAATTGGCAAGCGCGTTGCCGCTGCACCAAGTTTCAACCTTGGGTTCAGCTATACCTTTAAGCCAAAGGAGAAGAAGGAGGGCTGAATCGATTTACAACTTCCCGCCACAAAAAGTTCTTCTGTCTAAACAATGGACTAATTTTGATGTTTGAACATCAATCATTCAACTAACCTTGTTCAACAGATTATGAAGAACCCAACCAAACTCACCTAACTTATTTCAACAGGATTGCTTAGCGCCATGATGGTCATGTCGGCCGGAATGTACTTCGCACAACATGAAATGATTGCCGGAACCGTCAGTGGACTCGGGTTTCCAACGTACATCATCTATCCATTGGGAATTGCCAAAATATTGGGCATTGTAGCCATCTGGACACGGAAATCAGCCACCCTTGTAGAATGGGCCTATGCTGGATTCTTCTTTTGTTTCGTACTAGCTATATCGTCTCATATATCCATTTCGGACGGAGAACACATTCCTGCAATCGTTGCAATGGTGTTGTTGTTGGTTTCCTACTTCTCAGGCAAGAAACACTTTGCCTAATCAGAGTAAAAAGCCGTTTTACCTTACAACGACAACCCGTTCAGTGAATACCTCCGCATCGGTTCTTACTTCCAGTAGATAAACGCCTTCCGGTAAAGAACGCATATCGATTGTAGTGGTTAGGTCGTTGGGGATGCCCGATAACACCTCCGTTCCTACAAGGTTGAATACTGAATAAGTATCCGGTTTGATGGAACTCGTGATTATAACTTGATCGGTTGCTGGGTTTGGGAAGACCTGAACCAGTCTCCCATTCTCATTGATAGAAACAGGCATGTGCAGTGTATTCACAGTAGTGTTCGTAATAATTGGCTCATTGAAATCGAAGTAGATAGCAGCTGTGTTTTCGATAACAGTTCCAAGTGGAAGATCAGCAAATGACCGAATTGAATAATTGAAGTAGCCATGACTTTCAGGTTCGTTAATGGTGCTGTCTGGCAGCAGAATTTCATCGAAACGGAAACTCAGATTTCCTTGTCCATTCATAGTGAATGTGTACGGATGGCTTGACGCTCCCGGTACAATGGTCGCAGGATTCAAATGTTCCGAAAGCGTGTCGAGCACGATAACAGTGAATGCGGTGTCGTTTCCATTATTCTGAAAATGAACCGTGTAGAAGAAGGCTGTGTCATTAGGTAAAATGTAGCCGTTCACGCCTTCACCAGCGGGTATAACCGCCTTTGCATTCGGGTCATGACTGCCCGTAACAGGCTCACAAACATCAAGAACATTATCAACTGGATTCAGGTCTCCGGCAATTGGGAGGATTTCAAAATAGGTGCAAACCGTATCCGTAATGCTCATTGAGGCAGGTACGTTGAAATAGGCTTCCGGTCTGTCGTTCCATCCCCAAGACGATGTAGCGCCAAGAAAGTAAGGTCCCCATTCAATCGCATTCTGAGCCGCAAAATGCAATCCACCAAGGTTGGCTCCCAAATAGGTTAAAGCAGGGTCATATTCCATTCTAATTGTTGCGGAGACTGGTGCCGGACCCATATTGTAATAATAGATCCAATACATTTTATCAAAGCCTGGGGTGGCCCCTGTCCAACCCGGATGGATGTGTAAATCAAATGCATTGGGATCAAAGTATAGCCAGAAATCGTTGCCAGACGAAGTATCGCCCAAAGCCGAAACAGAAACTGGTATTTCTCCACTAACCGGACATGTTATCGTGCCTCCATTATTCATGTACAAACTGATGGCGCTGTTCAATTCAGGAGTGAAAATCGTATAGTCACCAAGGCTATCCGTTATTGCATAGTACGGGCCTGGCTCAGCCAGAACGACCACGCCTGGTATTCCAAATTCTCCTGGATCCTGAATACAGTTCTCATTGGTATCAGAGTAGACTCTGCCCATAAGCATGGCTTCGCAATGAAATCCTACTTCAACCTCACCTTCAATTGTACAGCCCTCATTATCTATTACTTGTAGATAATAAACGCCCTGCGCCATTCCACCCAAGTTTTGAGTTGTAGACCCATTAGACCATAAGAATGAAAACGGTGGGTTCAGTCCTTGAACAGTAGTTGAAATCGAACCATTTGGGCCACAATTTGCAGGTTCGGACTCAAGAGCCACATACAGATTGGCCGTGTTGCCGATTGTATACGAGGCCGATTGGCCGCAGCCTTGAGAATCAGACACGGACACAGAATAAATACCCTCGCCAACAGGCGTCAATACGGAAGAATCTGAAATCATTGTACCGGTCTGATCCGTCCATTCATACGTGTACGCTCCCATACCTCCTGTTCCATGTACGGTTATCGATCCTGGAGAATTATTGTTAAGGCAATCCACATCTACAATCGTATCCAGTACCAATTGAGCAGCTCCCGAACTCCCTAACTCAACATTCTCGATAATTACACATCCATTCCCGTCCATAATCTCTATAAAGTAAAGGCCTGAACAAAGGTTGATTGCTGCAACATTGGTTTGATTAAGCGGGCCGCCCCAGTTAAAAGTATAAGGGGCCGTGCCTCCTGTAACATTAGCGGTAATCATTCCATCACAGTTTTGACAAGCTGTTGGATCTACAACATCAAACGTGACGGCTAACGTTCCTTGATCCGAAAAAACGGGATATGAAATGGTCGTATCATTTCCAAACTCGTCCGTTACCAAAAGTGTTACATCATAAACCCCTGGTGCAAACAGCCAGTGAAAAGGGTTTTGATCCGTGCTGGTATTTCCATCACCAAAATCCCAAAACCAGGTGGTGATTGTACATCCATCGCAGGTAGACATATCAATAAACTGAATCTCAGCGCAGTTGGACGCCCAACTAAAATCTGCAACGGGCTGAGCTTTTAAGGCCATTGACCCTATGCACATACTAATAAGAAAGGATAGGCGAATCAAGCTTTTCATAAGAGGAGGTTTTGAGAACAACTAAATGTAGCTATTGAAAACGATCAGGTGAATCGACTTCTCATCAATCAATATTGAGCTATCAAAGCCACTTTTAACAACTGTAAAACAACTCAGCATTATATTCGAGTTAGATTAGAGGCCGAGAGTTTTGATGCGAAAAAAAGAGTTTAGGATATGACCAACAATGACATAATAAGACGCGTTCGTTACGTGTTTGATTTTAATGACCTCGAAATGATTGCGCTTTTCAAATTAGCCAATCATGATGTGAAAAAATCAGATGTAATTGACTGGCTTAGAAAAGAGGAAGATCCAGCTTCGGTGGAAATTACAGATAGAGAGTTGGCCATTTTTCTTAACGGTTTAATCATCGATAAACGAGGAAAAAGAGAAGGCCCTCAACCAGTACCAGAAGATCCCTTGTCTAATAATATGATCCTTCGGAAACTAAAAATTGCGTTGGATTTAAAATCGGATGACATCTTAGATTTATTCGATTCAATCGGCAAAGGAATTAGCAAGCATGAGTTGAGTGCTTTTTTCAGAAGTTCTGAGCATCGATCATATCGACCTTTCTTGGATCAGTATCTGAGAAACTTCCTCACTGCATTACAAACGAAATGCAAGAGTAGCTTAGACAATAAATAAAATGGACATACTTACTCAAAGTCTTTTAGGTGCTACAACTTTTGCCTTGGTTAAGGAAAAGGATATCGGTAAAAAGGCTTTACTGATCGGTGGTATAGTGGGTCTTGTACCTGATTTTGATGTGCTGCTGGCACCATTGTTCAATGACATCGAGTTTCTGACAGTTCACAGAAGTGTCTCCCATTCTTTAGGTTTCGCATTGATTCTTTCATTTGTGCTAGCCTATATTTTCTATCGCAGGTATGATCGCGTTCAATCATTTAAAGGCTGGGTTGTGGCATTCTTGTTGGCGATATTTTCCCATTCGCTCCTCGATTGGTTTACCACTTACGGAACCAAACTTTTCAGTCCAATATCGGGTCACATGTTTTCGCTGAATAGCATTCATGTGTTTGAACCCCTCTACACGGCCATATTGCTGATTGGTGTATTAGCGTTGCTGATCAAATCGGATAATGGTCGGTATAGAATGGCCATTTTGAAGTTTACCTTTACCATTTCAACCCTCTACTTAGGTTCAACTTACGTTTCTAAAACGCACGCGTTTTACCACTTCAAATCCGAATTGGCGAAACAGGAAATAGAATATGAACGGATTCTTGTTTCCCCCACTCCGTTGAATTCATTGCTCTGGCATGGCATTGCTAAAAGTGATTCAGGATATTTTTTCGCAACCTATTGCATTCTGGATAAACGGAAAGACATCGATTTCCAATTCGTTTCGAGCCACCACGAACTGATTCCGGAATTTGAAAAAAGCAGGCTGGTTAAATACTATCTGGATTACACCCAAGATTTTCCATTGATCAAAATGGACGAAAGTGGAGGCATAAAAATCTACGCGATAAAGTTTGGTCCAATAAACTATTATGGTGTACCCGAATTCGTTTACCCACTCTGTTTTAATGGTAATGATTACACCGAACAAACCATAGCGATTGACCACTCGGGCCAACAAAGAGGTCCTGTGAAAAATTACGCCAACCTATTTAAGCGAGTTAAGGGGATTTAAACGTTGAACAACGCACAACTGACAAGCGTAGGTTGTAAGTAAACTAGGCATCTCTATACCATTCATTACTAACATCAGAAACCAAACAGGTCGGATCCAATTCTACAAATGGATAGTTTAACGCAAGCAGCATTAGGAGCAGCAATTGGCCAAGCAACCTTAGGTCGCAAACTGGGAAAAGTTGGGCCAATTGCTGGGGCCATCGTTGCAACGATTCCTGATCTTGATGTTGTTCTTTATGCCTTTTACGACTCGGTAGATATGCTGAGGATTCACCGCGGATTCAGTCACTCCTTTGTTTTTTGCCTTTTGGCTGCGGTTGGGCTCAGTGTCGTAATCAAGCAGATCAAATGGTTCAAGACCATCGCATTAATACGTCTTTGGTGGTTCACGTTTCTGTGCTTGGTTACACATGTTCTTTTGGACTACTGCACGGCCTATGGCACGCAACTTCTTTTGCCATTTTCTGATTCCCGGCTTGGACTAGACACAATAAATGTGGTAGACCCGCTCTACACATTACCTCTGCTAATTGGCACGTTAAGCGGCTATTTCATTCCTCGGATCAGGCCTTATGCACTACGAATCAACGCGATTGGGTTGATGGTGAGCACGCTATATCTGGCTGGCACAATTATGATAAAGCAGAACATCAACTCCCGATTCTTAAACGACTTAGAGAAAGAAAAGGTTGAATATGTAGATGTGCTTACTATGCCAGTTGGAACTGCCAGTTGGAACTGGTACGGGGTTGCAGCCACGGATTCCATGGTTTATTTGAAGCAATACCATTTACTCAACGAACCTGCTGGAGCTACCATTTCATTCAAGAGGAATAGCCATTTACTGAACAAAACCAGCAAAGGGTGGGGAGAAACCATGAAGTGGTTTTCAAAGGGCTTTTATACGGTGGTGGAACATCAGGATTCAATCTTTTTTTTCAATCTTCAAGTAGACATGCGCGGCATGGTTGCTACTTCTACTTTCACCGCACCGACACGAGGTTATTTTTGGTCGGCAGAAAATGAAGACGGGACCTACAACTACGGGTCGGGGTCATTAGATGATTGAACCTTAAATTAGCTTCATCCTGTCCTTGGTTTAGAGACAGAAGACCTAAATGATCGTTACCTACGATAAATACTATCAGACCGAAAACCTGTTTGGAGAACCCTACCCAGAACTGGTTGCGTTCTTCGCTAAGTATCCTCAAAAGGGAAAAGTATTGGATCTAGGATGTGAGCAAGGAAGAGATTCTATTCCATTGGCTCGAATGGGCGCTCCCTCGTCCGAGGAATCGGTTGAAGACAATGGTGTGGAGCTCCTGAACATATATCCCAACCCTTTCAGGCAACAGTTCATGGTGGATTACGTCTTAGAGGATAAAGTGAGTGAACTCATCTTGGAGGTTTATGACCTTCAGAGTCGGTTGCTTATCACTGAGATTCAGAAAGAGACGATTTCGGGTAGAATGCAAATAGACTTCAGTTGTTGTGCGGATGGGACATATATCTGCAAAGTGATGGCGGACGGAAAGCTGCTGGAGACCCAACGAATCGTGCACTCTAGATGAGAGAAGGAGTTATAAAATTATTGATACGCTATAAATGATCTGGCGCATAATATGTGGTCTGTTACTATCCTCTGTTGGGTTGGCCCAAGGACAACCAACATATTGGGAAGAATATGTTGGGCAAAATGGAATCACAGAGCTCATTTACTCAACTTGCCAGAGTCCTGAAGGAGAAGCGGTATTTGTTAGCAGAGGTGTCGATTACTTTACAGAAACTCCGAAAACAAGGCTCACATTTTATCGGAGTAGCTCTGCCCAACCCATTGACGTTCTCGGGGAGATCGAGTTTCAGGAAGAGACCGTGGACCTGATACAATTGATTCCGAATACACAAGGGTATCTTGGTGTTGGTGGTATTCGACTTACAGATTCTACTGGAGCTCACACTTTTGTAGCGGCTTATGACGAGAGCGGAGACAGCCTATGGACGAAAACATACATTCTTCCCGGTAAGAATGCAATAGGGTTTGGAATTCAGAATGCGGCGAACGGTGATATACTGGTATGTGGTCAAAGTGTACTGCTGGATGGTTCTGATGCAGATATGATGCTACTTCGTTTATCACCTTCAGGTGACCTTTTATGGAGCGGTTTCTATGGAGTTGGTCACGATGCTGGAAATCGCGTATTGGAATTTGACAATGGAGATTTAGTGGTCTTCGGACAATCTCAGGATCCAATGACCTTGGATATAGATATTTTTGCAGTATGGACAGATGAAAATGGAGTTGAGCAAAATCAAGAGTACTATGGTGGCTCAGGTAACTTCAGGGTGAATGATGCCATAGTCACCCAGGATAGCAGTATTGTAATTGCCGGAGGAGGGAACTCGCGTGGCGTAATAATCAAAACGAGCTTGACGGGAAGTATCATTTGGCAGGAATTCTATCACCCAAGCATCAGGGCGTTCATCTACGATATTGAAGAACATGAAGATGGTGGGTTTGCTGCGGCTGGCCTTTCCCGTCATGCAGATGGTAGTGATGCTGGTTACTTCCTTAGGATAGATTCAGAAGGAAACACTGAGTATCACCGGCAGTACAATCCAACCATCGATACTGAATTAATCAGGGGAATAACGACAACCCCCGATTCCGGTTATCTGATTGTAGGCTTCGGTTGGAATATTGATAGTACTTCTCAAGATGGCTGGGTTTTAAAAGTGGACAGTGTTGGGTGTGAATACCCTGAGTGCATCACTGGAATTGATGAAACCGATAAGACGGTATTAGTGGATTTATGGCCGAATCCAACCTCAAATTTCCTGAACCTCAAATTTCATTCAACAAATAGACAAACCGAGATTCGAGTATTGAATATGCAAGGTCAGGAGATGAACCATTCAATTGTGAGTTCTCCATCAACGGTTCTTGATGTATCAGAATGGCCAGTAGGGTTATACATTATGTACGGTCAGGATGAGAATGGTGGCAGATTCTCTTTGAGATTTGTGAAAGATTGAGCTCATCCACGTATAAATAAAAACCGAACATTCCATGTTCGGTTTAACTCCTTGCATTGCTCGGAATTACATCTGACCATTATCCTTGAACGAGTAATACGCTTCGGATGTAAGAATAATGTGATCGAGCACCGATATATCGACAAGCTTTCCGGCCTCTTCGATCTTCTTGGTGATCGCAATATCAGCTGAAGAGGGCTTCAGTTGTCCACTTGGGTGGTTGTGACTCAAGATTACAGATGAAGCATTAGTTCGTATCGCCAACTGAAGGATCTCTTTCACATTTACGGTTGTACCGTTGGTCGTCCCTGATGAAATCTCGGATGTTCCCAATACATGGCCAGCATTCGTCAGAAGAATGATGTAAAAGAATTCCTTGTGGTCAATTCTCCCAGGTAGGTATACCTTTCGAAGTACTTCCTCAGCTTCATTGGAGCTGCTGATCTTCTCCATTGTAGAAACTTCTGGTCTTCTATACGTAACCATTATTTCTTGAATTGTTTTTTCGTTGCTCATGATCTTTGAAGGTTGTTTCAAAGAGTATGACTGAAGGGGGGCTTTGAAAAAAGGTGGGAAATCATGCCATAGGTGGGATGGTGGTCGCTGAGAATGGTTTGGAAGGTCGACCATCGATCATAAGGGTCAGATAGATATGAAAGTTGGGCCGCTTGAATAATCTGACTCCTAAGGCACTTTTTGCAATTGATGGCATGGGCGCTTTGACCTCGGCCATTTTTCTCGGCCTGATACTTCCTCCGTTTCAAGAATTGATTGGGATGCCATTAAATCGGCTCCACATTTTGGCAATTATTCCTTGCTGGTTTGCGGTGTACGATTTTGGTTGCTACCTATTTGCTCCCGGTGACAAGAGGTCGTTTTTGAAGATGATAGCTTTTGCAAATCTGGCGTATTGCCTGTTTTCGCTGGCTCTAATAGGGCAACACTATCAAGAGTTAACCACTATGGGCTTGACCTACTTTTTACTCGAAGTCTCCATAATTACCGTACTCGTCTTTGTGGAAATCAAAGTCTCTTTCAAGCGAGGCTAGGCGAATTGAAAACGCTGTCCGACCTCAACTTTTCTTCTCAGCCAGTTTCAAGGCCAAACTCAGTTCTTCCAATTGAGCTGGGTCTATTACCGCTGGCGAGTCAATCATCACGTCTCTTCCAGAATTGTTCTTTGGAAATGCAATAAAATCACGGATGTCAGTCTGACCACCGAACAATGCTGTGAATCGATCAAACCCGAATGCCGCTCCACCATGCGGTGGCGCACCATATTCAAACGCTTCCATTAAGAATCCAAACTGTGCTTTTGCCTCCTCCTCGGTAAAACCAAGGATCTCAAACATCTTTTCTTGTTGACCTCGATCGTGAATTCTGATGGACCCTCCACCAATCTCTGAACCATTGATCACCATGTCGTACGCATTGGCCCGAATGGCCCCTGGGTCAGTATCCATCAAATGCAAATCCTCAGGATTAGGAGAGGTGAACGGGTGATGCATAGCGTGAAAACGCTTGCCGTCCTCGTCCCACTCTACCAGCGGGAAATCAACTATCCACAAGGCCTTGAAGTTGTTCGGGTCCTTCAAATTAAGCAGTTCACCCATGTGCAGGCGCAACTCGCAAAGCTGTTTTCTGGCTTTGTCGGTTTCGCCCGCCATCACCAAAATCAAATCACCCGGCTCAGCACGCGTTGCTTCGGCCCATTTCTTCAATGCATCTTGATCATAGAATTTGTCAACGCTTGATTTGAATGTACCGTCAGCATTGCACTTGCAGTAAACAACACCCATCGCTCCGATCTGTGGTCTTCGCACAAAGTCAGTCAACGCATCCAACTGCTTTCGGCTGTATTCTCCTGCGCCTTTTGCGCACAATCCAACCACCAATTCAGCCTTATCAAATACATTGAAATTGGCACCGGAAACCACTTCATTCATTTCCGTAAACTGCATGTCAAATCGAAGATCCGGCTTGTCCGACCCATACAAACGCATGGCATCGTCATAGGTCATTTTCGGAAATTCAGGCAGCTCAACATTCTTTATCGTCTTGAACAAATGCTTGGCCCAAGCTTCAAATGTGTTTAGCACATCGTCTCGCTCTACAAACGCAAGTTCGCAGTCCAACTGCGTAAACTCTGGTTGACGATCTGCTCGTAAATCCTCGTCTCTAAAGCACTTTACAATCTGGTAATACTTGTCAAACCCACTCACCATAAGCAATTGCTTAAAGGTTTGTGGCGATTGAGGTAGCGCGTAAAACTCACCTGGATTCAT
>JBLFWJ010000126.1:0-10034 GCA_047611425.1 Bacteroidia bacterium
GAACTGACAGATTCTGCCTGTTTTTCCGCCCATAATAGGTCGTTCTGATTGTATACAATAACCTTCAACTCATTAGCTTTAGGATATATTGCAGGCAAAGGTGGTACCGTTTTCTTTGGTGAAAGACAGATCCAATCAAATGACCCCGTCAAATCATAGGAACCAGCCGTTTCTAAATGAATCGAAAACCCTTCTTCAGCTAAACGTTCGGTAATTCTAGAAAGTTGATATCCGGTTGGTTCGCCACCGGTTAAAACAACTGTTCTTGCAGGAAAGGAAGCTGCCCTCGATATGACCTCTCGAATGTCTGTAAGCGGATGAAGCGCTGCATTCCAGCTTTCTTTAACATCACACCAATGACATCCAACGTCACATCCTCCAATTCGAATAAAATAGGCCGAAGAACCCGTGTGGTGGCCTTCTCCTTGAACTGTGTAAAAGTCTTCCATAATTGGAAGGAATTCCCCAGTCTTCAGTTTTTCTTCTACGTCAGTTTCCACGGCTAATTTGAGCGGTCAAATGTACCCAATTACAATGCGATCAGAAATGGATTCGTTTTGGAACCTTTCGTGTGATTAATGCGTATCCCCACCCGATTATGACAGAGGGCAATCACAATATTCTTAATCTTGATAAGATGATGACCGAAAGCCAGATTATTCTGGCTTTTCGTGATACCATCAATCAAGATACCCTTGACGGCTTATACTCGATCGCAGAATCGAGAATGGAAACCTTGGAAAGCGAGCGTTCGGTAAAGAAGCGAATCTTTAATATCCTTATCGAATGTTCGCAGAACATTGTAAAACACAGTACGGAAGAACACGGGAAGTATGGTCCATTAGTCGCTCTTGCAAAGCAGGGTGACACATTTGTTATTATCGCCTCCAACCCGATTGCCACTGACAGCATTCAGGATTTGAAAGATAAAATTGACAAGATTAATAACGTGGACCCCGCTGATGTGCTTCAATTCTACACAGAGAGCCTGATGAAATCCGAATTCTCATCTAAAGGCGGAGCGGGCCTTGGTCTTTTGGATATTTATAAAAAGTCGGGTAGCAAGCTTGAATATAATATTCAAACTGTTGAAGATGGAAGTGCCATGCTAACGCTGACAGTTCGGGTTGCCCCTAAAGCTCATTGAGTTGCCGCCTTGGCCGCGACCACGCCTCTACTCCAACTACCTACTTCTTCAATTTTAATTACCAAAATTTGATTCAGCGCTGGGTCCCTGATTTCAATATGCTCCGTGCCTTTAGAAACGCTTTCTAACGCTAGGACTTTTCCTGTAAGATCAGAAATCCCCACCCTACCTTCTGTTTTCATTTTGGCATGCCATCGAATGTTTATCCTACCATCTATTCTTCTGATAACAATAGCTTCTTCATTATAACTTTCAATCCCGTTGGGATGTAGAATTGTGGTCACGTCTGTATGATACAAGCCTGGACCACTCAAATTAAATTCTCGAGTAAAGAAGACTGAAAGTGAATCGTCAAATGCCACACCCTCTGTCTGCTGAAACGAATGCTCAGGAAGATTCAATCTGCGTTTGTTACCTCTTAATGGGTTTCCGCTAGGAAAGTCATTCAACAGGTACATAAATGGTTGTAGCTGTTCTGAATACCCGAGGAGCATTACCACATCATCTGTTGGTCGAATACTGGCATCCGTAACCAACCCTTCTACATTGAATGAATCTATCAAAGTCGCCTCATAAGTTCCGGAAACCGCAGGTACTCGGTAAAGACGCGTCTTGTTGTCTACCCAGTTTTTGGAGAATAAGTGTAAACTATCGTTGTGAAACACCATTGCTTCGCAATCAAAATCTGTTTGGTGAAAAAGTGGCGTAAAATCAACCTGGTCGGGATATGAGTATGAGATGTGTTCAGCCTCTACAATTGTGTCACCCGTAGATTGTAAAACAGGTTCCCATGGCACTTTGTAAACCCCTAAATCTGTCCTTGACCCCTGGTTATTGCCAAAATCCCCGATATAAAAATGCACTCCATCCGAGGCCAAGGCTTCCCAATCAACATTGGTTGAATTATCAATAATGACAGTTTTTAAAACCGAACCGTTATTTGGATCCAACTGATACAATTCTGTCTCGTTGCCGCTATCATTTATTGTCCATAGAGATTCATCATGATAAAGTAAACCCGATGATTCCGTTACTACGGAAGACATCGGGTCTGCAACGGTTATGGCGTAAACAGATTGAGGATTGTATTGACACGACCCATCATTGATTTCTGCCAACGAATTAAAATTCAATGCAAGCGTATCCATGCAACCTGGCACTTGAGCTTGTATTGAAAAAGAAATGGCCACTGCGAGAGTGGCCATTCCGATGATTTTATTTCTTTTTCTTCTTAATGACATTAAGACTTCCTGTCTTGCCAAACAACTCGATTGACTTCTTGTTGTAGGCCTCAGCAGCTTCTTCTGCCGTATCGTAAAAGCCAAGGTTAAAGGCTTTGCGATCATGATAAATCACTGCTCGGAATCTGTTTTTCTCCTTGGTTACACCTCTGTACCCAGAACGGCTTTTGAAGTTAGACATGTGTCTACGAAGCATTCCCATAGTCACCCACTCCAAATTCTCTACGCGAGAATCAAGTACGTTACTGTTAATGAATCGCACAAACAACTTCTTGTCGCTCTTTGGCTTTTTAATGTATGTGTCCGCTATCCATTTGTGTAGGTAAATGGTTTCGTAAACGGGTCCTTTTTTCGTTGTGATACAACGTTGGTAAACTGCGTATCCATTGGAATGGCCCCGCAGGTTTTTGAGAATGTTGATTGAGGATAGATACTTATCCTTATCAATGGCTTCTTGGACTTTAGTGTCCATTACAACCTTCTTCCCATTGTTCTTAAGTGTAATTTTTACTGTGCTCATGATACTTAATAGATTGGTTAGATATTGGTTTTACTTGCTCTTTTTCCTTGCTTCTAATGTGTTCATTAATAATGCAGCAATGGTCATTGGACCAACACCACCTGGTACTGGTGTAATGTTACTGCTTTTCGGTGCTACTTCTTTGTAATCTACGTCACCTACCAACTTATATCCTCTCTCCCTTGACGCATCATCTACTCTATTAATTCCAACATCTATAACGATTGCTCCTTCTTTTACCATATCAGCCTTCACAAACTCTGGCTTACCGATAGCGGCAATCAAAATATCTGCCCTTCTGGTGTGGTCTTCAAGATCTTTTGTTCTGCTATGACAAACAGTAACTGTACAATTTCCCGGCTCACTATTCTGACGCAGTAACATCGACATTGGACCACCAACAATATTACTTCTTCCTAATATTACGCAATGTTTTCCAGATGTAACAAAACCGCTTCGGCTAATTAGTTCAATTATTCCCTTTGGAGTGGCCGAAACGAATCCATCAAGCCCCAATGCCAGCTTTCCTACATTAATTGGATGAAACCCGTCTACGTCCTTTTCCGGCTTTATAGCTTCAATTACTTTGGTTTCATCAATCCCTTTAGGCAAAGGCAACTGCACGATGAATCCATCTAATGAATCATCGTTGTTCATTTTATCCACTTCGGCAAGCAACTCTTCTTCAGTGGTTGTTGCTGGAAGTCTCAATAGTGAAGACTTGAATCCAATTTTTTCGCAGGCTTTGACTTTGGATCCAACATATGCTTGGCTAGCTGGGTCGTCTCCGACAAGAATGGCTCCCAGATGGGGGGCTCTTTTTCCCGAATCCAGAATCTCTTTTACAGAGATTGCCAACTCAGCTTTAATCTGATTTGAGATAGCGCGTCCGTCTAAGATCTCGCCACTCATATTTTAGTAATCAGAATTTTCAATTGTTTACTTTTTACTTTTCGTGAGTACAATGCCATCCAGCCATGGTAGCAATCACAAACTGAAAACAATTATACAGTTTTTTACTAACGACCAAAAGGCATCTTCGGCATCATCTGTTTTCCTCCTCCTTTTCCACTCATCATTTTCATGAGTTTTTTACTCTGATCGAATTGCTTTAATAGGCGATTCACTTCTTGAACAGTTGTTCCGCTACCACCTGCAATTCTTTTCCTTCTACTTCCGTCTATTCGCGCTGGGTGCTCCTTCTCAAATTGTGTCATTGACCCAATGATTGCCTCAACACTTTTAAATGCATCATCATCAATATCAACATTCTTCAACGCTTTGCCCATTCCTGGAATCATGCCGAGCAGGTCTTTCATATTGCCCATCTTTTTAATCTGGGCAATCTGATCGACAAAATCATTTAAGTCGAAGGTATTCTTAGCAATCTTCTTTTGAAGTTTTCTGGCCGACTCTTCGTCATATTGTTCCTGAGCCTTCTCAACCAAAGAGACAATGTCTCCCATACCAAGAATCCTGTCGGCCATTCTATCTGGATGGAAAACATCCAACGCCTCAGGCTTCTCACCAATTCCGACAAACTTGATTGGTTTTTCGACAACCGAACGAATCGTTAATGCCGCGCCACCTCTGGTGTCACCATCTAACTTGGTAAGAACAACACCATCAAAATTCAATCGATCATTGAAGGCTTTGGCGGTATTAACCGCATCCTGACCGGTCATTGAATCGACCACAAAAAGTGTCTCTTGTGGTTGAATTGCTTTATGAACCTGATGGATTTCATCCATCATTTCCTTATCCACAGCAAGACGACCAGCGGTATCCACAATCACCGTATTGTAGCCTTTTTCCTTGGCGTGTTGAATAGCCGCTTTTGCAATTGCTACAGGATTCTTGTTCTCTACTTCAGCGTAGACTTCAACACCAACCTGCTCTCCTAATGTTTGAAGCTGATTGATTGCTGCCGGACGATAAACATCACATGCCACCAAAAGAGGTCGCTTGTTTCGTTTGCTTTTTAAATGGAGTGCCAGTTTTCCGGAAAATGTCGTTTTACCAGAACCTTGAAGGCCTGCTATCAAAATCACGTTAGGTTCACCTTCTAGATTGATGTCGGCATTGGATCCGCCCATCAACTGAACCAACTCGTCCTTGACAATCTTAACCATCAATTGACTTGGCTTAACAGCCGTCAATACATCTTGTCCGAGTGCCCTTTCCCTTACTCTATCGGTAAATTCCTTTGCAACCTGAAAATTGACATCGGCATCTAATAGTGCCCGTCTAACTTCTTTAACGGTCTGTGCTACGTTGATCTCGGTGATTTGACCTTCACCTTTCAGCGTTTTAAACGCTTTGTCAAACTTTTCGCTCAGATTCTCAAACATGGTATTTCACTTTTTCTAAAATGGACTGCGAAGTTAAGTATTGAGAAACGAGATTCCTTATAGGATTATGTGACATGACAACGCAAATGCATCCAATTGTGACCGTTCTGTTAACGCGTGTCAATTATGGTTTGTTAAGGCAGTGAATTTGGTGCGAGCGTAGCGTTAGTGATGCAAGCGGTTACCCCGCAGTGAAGTGTAGCAAAGCGGAATGAAACGAGGAGTATGAGCGGCAGCACGACCTTTGCGAAGCGTGGTTCAGCGCGTTGGAGCTTAGGGAACGCCCTTCGACAAGCTCAGGGGCCACCCAAATAATTTAGAAAGCAAAATTGATTCAAGGAATCTGAATTTCCGCTGCTCCTTTTAGGCCAAAGTGCTTTCTAAACATCCAAGTAAAAAGGTAAAGGAGTGGAGTGTCGAATGCTGCTACGAGCACTTTGAAGAGGAAGCCGTTGAGAAATAGGATTAGGAATAATTCCCATTTGATGACTCCTGCAAAACATAGGAAAAGCAGCACAGTAGACGTATCAACCAACTGTGATGTTATGGTGCTGAAGTTGTTTCGAAGCCAGAGGTGTTTGCCTTTGGTGAGCTTTTTCCAATAATGGAACATGCGTACATCTATAAATTGGGCCGTTAAATAGGCCAACATTGACGCGCCAACTGCACTTCCTGTTAGTCCAAAAACTGAGGTGAATTTCTCATCGTTTACTGGCGACCAGCTAGTTGCAGGAACTGAATCGGCCAGCATTACCACTCCCAACGTGAACAAACTTGCAAGCAATCCTGCGAAGACTACTCGATCGGCTTTTTTCCGACCATAGACTTCGGAAATGATGTCGGTTACTAAAAAGGTAATCGGGTAAGGAAGGATACCAACGGAAATCTCAAATGTGTATAGCCCGAAAGGCGACCAGGTGAAAAATTTCTGGAAGATGAGATTACAGGCCACCAACGAGGCGATGAAAATCCCCCCGAGCATGAGGTAGATGAATTCGGCCTGATATTTCTGTTTTTCAGAAAGCACTGTGTCGGATTAAGCCTGTTGTGATGGTTAAGTTGAAGGTATTATTTGTTTGACCGAGGCTAAAAATATGAGAATAGCCTTAGCTCTGCGAAGTTTTTAAACGAAGGTTAGGCAATTAAGAACGAAACTTGGGCCGTCTAAAACAGGTTTAATTCGACACTTGTTGCAAGAACGGAAAAGAAGTTGACTAAAAGTGATGCGTGAAAAGAGAACAGGATTACCAGCTACCGCCAGCTCCACCTCCACCAAAACTTCCGCCACCGAAACCGCCAAAGCCGCCCCCGCCTCCGAAGCCACCGCTTCCTCCACTGAAGTTTGAGTATGATCCACCATGCCTTCTACTGGCACTGTTTAGGAGCATCCATGCTGCCATAAAACCTAGGCCGTTCAGTCTGGCATGACGATTAACCTGAAATGATTTTACTACCATAACGAGCAACCAGATTCCACCAATGAGGAAAATGAAAGGAATATTATTTCGAGCCCCACTTTGACCTCCACCTCCACCACCATTTCCTTGGCCTTGGTATTCTCCTTTGGTTGCCAAAATCATGGCGTCCGCCCCTGCTTTTAAACCTTGGTAATATCGTCTGCCTTTAAATTGAGGCTTGATTTCATTTTCTATGATTCGCTTGGCCATTGCATCGGGCAATGTTGCTTCTAGCCCATAACCGGTTGCTATCCACATTTTTCGCTCATCAATACTAACAAGAATCAACGCACCATTGTCCTTTCCGCTTTGGCCAATGCCCCACTTTTCTCCTAATTGAAATGCATAATCATCGATTGGATATCCGTCTATGGTTGACATGATCACAACCGCAATTTGCACGGAGGTTTCATTGTCGTATTTGACTAGAAGATTCTCAAGGTTGGTAACCTCACTTTTGGTCAAAGCCTTGGCATAATCATTAACCAGTCGATCGGATTTTTTAGGAAAATCTTGACCAAAAGAAATCAGCGACAAGCCAGTAAGTAATAAGATAAATACACTTTTCATTATCCTATTATTACTTCGTTAGAAAGTTCATTCTCATCGTCATCTTGAAGAGGGAAGTGTGATTTCAACGCTTCGCCAGCCATGGAAATCCCGTCTCTCAATCCATTGGGGATTTCGCCTTCCTTAAATTTCGAAACCATGTGATCTTTGATGTGATCCCAAAAATCATCCGGCACCTTGGCGTTGATCCCTCCATCTCCTAGAATGGCGAATCGATGATCTTTTACTGCCATGTAAAACAGGACTCCGTTTCGAAGGTCTGTTTTGTGAATTTCCAATTTGGCAAACAAATACGCTGCTCTGTCAAGAACATCATCGTCCTTGCAATGATCTTCAACAAAAAGGCGAATCTCACCGGAGGTTTGCAATTCGGCTTTTCCAATTGCAGATTCTACCTCCGCCTTGACTTTGTCCGTAAAAAGCTCTTGTGCCTTCATTAGAACTGAACTTCAGGAACTGTATTCGCACCTTCATCAGCTTCGAAATAAGCTGTCTTTTCAAAGTCGAACATGCCTGCAACCATGTTATTCGGGAACTTACGGATGTACGTATTGTAGCCCTGTACTGACTCATTAAACTTCTTACGTTCAACGGCAATTCGGTTTTCTGTACCTTCCAATTGCGCCTGTAATTCCAAGAAGTTTTGATTGGCTTTGAGGTCAGGGTATCGTTCTACAACTACCATCAATTTTGAAAGTGCTGAGGATAATCCATCCTGTGCTGCTTGGAATTTCTGAATTGAACTGGCATCCAATTTTGATGGGTCAATGTTTACGGAAGTTGCCTTAGCTCTTGCCTCGATTACTCCAGTCAATGTTTCCTTTTCAAAATCCGCGTAGCCCTTAACGGTGCTTACCAAATTTGGGATTAAATCTGCTCTACGCTGATAGACGTTTTCAACTTGAGACCATTGGGCGGTTACGGCTTCCTGTTTCTCGACCATTGAGTTGTAATGACAACTCTGTAAACTCATGGCTCCGATAAGAACCATGGCAATCATTAATATTCTATTCATCTTCATTTTATTCGTTTGATTTCAAATTTAACTATTCGGATTGTATGTTAATCTCAACACGGTCTGTGTGTCTTTGTTTACCTTAAATCGATCATCCATTCTCAATCCAATCACCCACGCAATATCGTCACCAGAAACCAGCAACTGGACCTTTTCTTTATCTAAAATCGACAGCTTTTCATCAATAAAGAAATCACTCAACTTTTTCCAGCCATTCATTCCAAGAGGCTTGAATTTATCACCCTCTTGCCAGCCTCGAGTCTGGAGGTGCTGAAGTTTTTCTGCATCAAACTCGGCAACATTGTTTTGCTGATTCGGTGACCAGACTTCGGGTTTGGAGTATTGCTCAACAGTCCAACCTTTTGGAGGATTCTCAAAGTTGAGTGCAATTTGAAGTTCTTCGTTTGCGTTCTCGATTTTTTCACCAATGATTTCATCTCGAGAAATTACAACACGGAATTCAGATGAGCGAAATTCGGCTCCAGTTTTCTGATTTAGAATTCCATCTATTTGATTCGCATTAAAACCATACGGAGATAACCAAGAAAACAACAAGTGTGGATGACCTGGAATGAGTTTCAGTTTGCTCAAGTTGCATGAGAAGCTGTCTCTCAATTCATTCCAATACTCGGGTTTCAATCGCTCAACTTGGTAATCCAAAAGTTCTTTAGCCGAGCCAAGGTGACCAATTGACCGAACCATATTGTCATTGCTTCCAGCAAACCTCTTCTCTATTAGAGGAAGGAGTTCATTTCGGACAAAGTTGCGGTCGTACTTCGATTCAAAGTTTGAGACATCATCTCTAAAAGGAATATCAAATTCCTCAAGATAATTTTCGATTTCTTTCCGAAAAACGCTAAGTAGTGGTCTGAAATACCTATCACGTTGAACAGGCATACCTGCAAGTCCGTTTATTCCTGTTCCGTTAAAGAGATTTAGAAGAACGGTTTCTACATTATCGTTGGCGTGGTGTGCAAGGAAGGTTGTTGTCAATCCATGCTCGTTCATCACCTTCTCAAAAAACTGATAACGATGTGCTCTGCATTGCATTTGAATTGACCCATGTTCCGATGTGTCTGGAGTCCAATTCGACACATGACAAGGGATTGAGTGCCTTTCACAAAAATCTCTAACCAAGGCTTCATCTGCATCAGACTCTTTACCTCTCAATCTGTAATTCACATGGGCCACTTCCAAGTTTAATCCTTTATCCAAACTAAGCTGAAGCAAACACATTGAATCTCTCCCACCACTGCAGGCAATCACAACCTTGTCTGCCAATTTCAGTCTGAGGTTTTGAATTGCTGAATCGAAAGTCCGTTTTAGCTGCATAGCTCGTTCAGCTTATCCTTGATCCATTGCGCCTTAAGCATGCACTCATCGTATTCTTTTTCAGGATCGGATTGGATTGTAATGGCACTTCCAGTTGGACAAGACAATTTTTTGGAGTTTGAATCATAGATTAATGATCGAATGACCACGTTGAAATCGAAATCTCCATTCGGTGCAAAATATCCAATAGCTCCACTGTAGATTCCTCTACTGAAATCTTCCAATTCATCGATCAACTCCATGGCCCGAACTTTTGGTGCACCGGTCATAGAACCCATTGGGAATGCATTCAAGATGGCTTGTTCGGAACTTACTCCTTGCGCCAACTCGCAACTCACGGTACTGATCATTTGATTGACAGATCCGAATGGGTAAACGCCACACAACTCATCCACTCTGAC
>JBLFWJ010000127.1:0-10030 GCA_047611425.1 Bacteroidia bacterium
GCAACTAAGAATAGGGGTTGCGCTCGTTGCGGGACTTAACCCAACACCTCACGGCACGAGCTGACGACAGCCATGCAGCACCTTGTAAATTGTCCGAAGAAGGACTGGTTTCCCAGCCTGTCAATCTACATTTAAGCCCAGGTAAGGTTCCTCGCGTATCATCGAATTAAACCACATGCTCCACCGCTTGTGCGGGCCCCCGTCAATTCCTTTGAGTTTCAACCTTGCGATCGTACTCCCCAGGTGGATAACTTAACGCTTTCGCTTGGCCGCTGACATTATATCGCCAACAGCGAGTTATCATCGTTTACGGCGTGGACTACCAGGGTATCTAATCCTGTTCGCTCCCCACGCTTTCGTCCCTGAGCGTCAGTAATGGCTTAGTGAGCTGCCTTCGCAATTGGTGTTCTGTGTCATATCTAAGCATTTCACCGCTACACGACACATTCCGCCCACTTCAACCACACTCAAGATCAACAGTATCAATGGCAGTTCCGCAGTTGAGCTGCGGGCTTTCACCACTGACTTATTGATCCGCCTGCGGACCCTTTAAACCCAATAAATCCGGATAACGCTTGCACCCTCCGTATTACCGCGGCTGCTGGCACGGAGTTAGCCGGTGCTTATTCTTATGGTACTGTCAGCCTCGAACACGTTCGAGGGTTTCCTCCCATATTAAAGCAGTTTACAACCCATAGGGCCGTCTTCCTGCACGCGGCATGGCTGGATCAGGCTTTCGCCCATTGTCCAATATTCCTTACTGCTGCCTCCCGTAGGAGTCTGGTCCGTGTCTCAGTACCAGTGTGGGGGATAATCCTCTCAGAACCCCTAGACATCGTAGTCTTGGTGAGCCGTTACCTCACCAACAAACTAATGTCACGCATGCCCATCCTTTACCACCGGAGTTTTAATCACTCGACCAGGAGGTCATGTGATATTATGAGGTATTAATCCCGATTTCTCGGGGCTATTCCTCAGTAAAGGGTAGGTTGCATACGCGTTACGCACCCGTGCGCCACTCGTCATCATCCCGAAGGACATGTTACCGTTCGACTTGCATGTATTAGGCCTGCCGCTAGCGTTCATCCTGAGCCAGGATCAAACTCTCCATTGTAAAGTTTGATTTGTTACCTGAATCTCTTCAGGAATTTCTGTCAGAACATTAATCTTGTTCATAATGAACAAAGAAACTTGCTTACTGTATTTATTAGCCTTCCAATATTTTCAAAGAACGTTGCCCTTTCAGGCGTTATTCAAATGGCTCCTAAGAACCGTTTTCTCAATTTCGGAGCGCAAAGATAGATTTGATATTTGAACTGACAAGCACAAAAGAAAAATATTTTTTCAGCTGCTTTTCAGTCTATCAATTGATCTGATTTCACGAATCAGAATCCAACTTAAACCACTCGTATTTATCTGTAAAAGAACTACCCGTTTCCCGAACGGGGGCGCAAAGGTAAATGCATTATTTTAATCCACAAGCCTTATTTGAAAAATATTTTTTCAAGCTTTAATCACTCCACTATTAGTGGTAATGACAGGATAAAAACACCCTTTACTTCTCTTTTCTAGATTTTATAAGAACGACCGTTTTTCTTAACGGGGGCGCAAAAGTATGTTCTTAATTCAAGCTAGCAACACTTATTTGAAATTAAATTGAAATTAATTTCACATCACCAGTGTTTACGGGGCAGACAGAGACACGGGAAGGACCTTTCCATTATAGACTGTGTGACCATTTAAGGCAAAACCTGCAATGAAAGACGCCATTTGTTCTGCACTTAAGGGGGCTTGATATCCTGGGAAAGCTGCTTCAAGCATTTCAGTTTGAACGGCCCCAAGTGCTAAACAGTTGACTTTCACGTTATCTTCTTTCATTTCCTCAGCCAAACATTCGCTAAAGCATGCAAGAGCACCTTTGCTGGAGCTGTAAGCCGATAGGCCAGGAAATTTTGCCGCACCTTGAAAGCCACCCATACTACTAATGTTAACCACATGTGCGGATTCGGAAGCTTTGAGTTTGGTCAAGACTGCTTGCGTTAATCGAATTGGGCCAAACACATTTACTTCGTATGAAGCCCGAAAATCCTCTATAGACAATTCCTGAAAAGGCTTACTAATCAATAGGCCTGCATTATTAATTAGCACATCGACTGCTTCGCTGTTTTGGAAAAAGACGTTAGATACAAGTTGCTCATAATCTCCATACTGTAAATCAAACGTCTGAACAGTCAACTTTTCAGAATTGCATTCTTTGGAAAGCTGCCCTAATTTCTCTTCCCTCCTTGCGATAGCTAATACTCTTTTTACCGTTGAATCTAGAACCAACCTCTTAACTAGTTCGTACCCGATTCCTGAACTTGCACCTGTTACTATTACGTTCATATCTGAAGTTTGAGCGACAAACTTAACCGAAGAGTTCTAGCCTACTTTCGTGAGATGTTACGATTATTCACATATGTCGTTGGTGTTTTCGTCTTGATTGTATCAAGTTCAACCGTCATTCTTGGGCAGGATCACGAGGATGATTATGTAGATACGACCACAGTGAAGGCGAATTTTTGGGATAAAGTTTTCGTTGGAGGGAACATTGGGGCCCAATTTGGACGGATAACCTTTGTGGATCTATCACCAAACATCGGCATCTACCTAACCAAAAACAGAAGGCTATCTGCTGGTCTTGGAATTACATACCAATACCTTAATGTAAACGATGATGGAACGAAGTACGATACTCACACGTTTGGAGGGCGATTATTTGGCCGATACATTATTTGGAAAGGAATTACGGCTCAAGCGGAATTTGAAATGCTGAGTTTGGAGTGCTACCGACAGTACTATGGTCTTCAGAGGAAAGGCATTCCAGGTTTATTATTGGGAGGGGGATACACGCAATCGATTGGAAGTAGAGTTGGAATCTCGTTCCTCGTGTTCTATAATTTTATTGAAAGTGAATGCACCCCTTACAGAAACCCAGTCTTTAGACTAGGTTTCAATATTGGCTTATGAAAAGAATAAAGCTTGTTTTCGTTATGATGGCTATTTGTTCGATGGCATTCAGCCAGAATAACTTGGATAAGTACACCCAAAAATTTGAAGTTGCTTATTTGGCCAATCCCAAAATTCCGGAGGGAATGCTGGAAGCAATGGCATGGTATCATTCTCACGGTGTGAATTTGAAGCCTTCTGAAAGCTGTATCGGAATGCCAACTGGATTTGGACTTTTCAATCTATTGGAGGATGGAAAAGGCTTTTTTCACCCTACGGCTTTGATGTTGAGTAAATGGTCTGGCATAACCGTACCGAAAATGAAAGCGGACGTTGGACTGCAAGTTCAGGCCCTAGGTTCCTCCTATTCATATTTAATGGATTCTCTTCAAATTGAATCTTCCGACATTGAAAGCCACGTCAGAATAATCATGACTCTAAGTTCAATTCCCTCTGGTACGTCACCATTGAACTTAGCTATGTCATCTGAAGCGTATGAAATCTTAAAGAGCTATAATCGATTTGCAGACAAGTCTGTTGATCTTAGAGATGTCTTCGGAGACCAATTTGAGCTTCTATCGTCTACCAGAATTGATTTATCAGAAGTCGGGAATGATCCTAGTTTTAATAAAGGCCTCTCTTCTGGTGGTGAGATAGGCCCATGTTACGACTATCCTAGCCATATTTATACTCAAACGCCCGCTTGTAATTACAATACTCGAGCAGAAAACGTTTCTGCCGTCACCATTCATACGATACAAGGCAGTTATGCTGGGGCCATCGCTTGGGCACAGAATTGCAATGCCAACGTGAGTTACCATTATGTGGTTCGAAGTTCGGATGGTCAGGTCACCCAAATGCTTTGCGAAAGTGACCGAGGCTGGCATGTTGGAACAGAAAACGACTACGCAATTGGCATTGAACACGAAGGATATGTTACCGAACCAAGTTGGTACACTGAGGAAATGTATTTCGCTTCTTCAAATCTCGTCAAGGATATTTCAGAAAGCGGATACGAAATCGATGCGCATCGAACAGCCCACTTCCCTTGGTCTGCAACTGCACATTATAATGTTGATGGAATCCCCGGAAACTGCAATCGGATTAAAGGTCATCAGCATTTTCCGAATCAAACGCACACAGATCCAGGAGCAAATTGGGATTGGGATTATTTCTACAAACTGATAGATCCTATTGCAACAGAGGTGACGATAACGGACGTTTCCGGATCATTCACAGATGACGGTGGGGTTATAGCTCCCTACTCCAGCGACTTGAGAACACTAACGTTATTTGAACCAGTAGGGTCGGCTTCGATAGAATTGGCCTTTACGGCATTCGACCTCGAGCCGGAGTGGGACTATCTTTATATATATGATGGTTGGAGTGTGTTTGATCCTTTGATCGGGGTTTACACTGGAACCGGCAATCCTGGTACCGTTACTTCAACGGGAGGATCCCTTCTTGTAGAGTTCAGAAGCGACTGCAGTATCGGCTACAATGGTTGGGAGGCAAATTTCCTAGGACAGTTTACTGTTGGAGTTGATCAGAATACATCTGAGGAACTCGTTGTTTATCCGAATCCAACGTCCGGTTTGGTTCATTTGCCGTCCTTAGAAAATCTGAAATGGGCAGTTTTAGACTTAAAAGGTCGAACAATTGCAGCTGGCACTTCTGACAAAGTCGACCTTAGATCATTAAATATTGAACCACAGGTTCTCCTTATGAGGGTGACATCTGATGATAGAACGACAAATCAACGACTGGTTTTCAGTTCAAATTGATCATTTACCGTGGAAGGTTAAGCTGGACAAGTTGTCTTTTTGAAAGATCTCCTTCGCAATATCCTGAAGTTCAGAAGAAGTTAAAGCATTTAGCTCATCCGCGATTTGAGCATAGGTTCGCACTTCACCCAACGCCATTAATGTTTTACCATTTCCTAGAACCTTGCTAAGACCGCTTTCAGCACTTAAGGCCAATTGGCCCATAACCTGCTGTTTTGCCTTCTGCAATTGTGCTGTGCCTAAGGGTTTATCCATCAACTTCTTTAATTCCAAGTGAGTAAGGTCGATGCATTTTTCACGATGCCGCTCATCACATCCTATATAGATGCTGAAAACGCCAGTATCAGAATATGGTGTATAGTTGGACTCAACATTATATGAATAGCCGTTTCGCTCCCGAAGCGTCATGCTCAATCTCGCATTCATGCCGGGGCCACCAAGCAAATTTGACAGTACGGCCAATCCCATTTTGCGCTGGTCATTCACATCATAAGCAGGACAACCAATCAGGATATGATTCTGATAAACTTCCTTTTTCTGGACTTCTTCAAACCTCTTATATGAGTTGAATTTAATTCGTACCGTACCTGTTGAGGTAAGGTTAGAATCTGTAAAATGTTTTTGAAAGAGCTTACTGACCTTGTTTGTCGGAAGGTTAACCGTTGTAGAAAGCACCATGTTCGATGGCACATAATTCCGGCTCACAAAACCAAGCACCTTATCACGACTCAATCCAACTAAGCTCTCAGGAGTTCCTAAAACGCTTCGCCCAATAGAGTGATCGGCAAATATCATTTGCTCGAAATCATCGAAAATCTGCTCGCTTGGTGAATCCAGATATGAAGTGATCTCATCCTCAATCACAGCTTTCTCTCGAACCAATTCCTTTTCTGGAAAAACAGAATTGAACGCGATATCGGAGACCAACTCTAACGCTCTCTCAAAATGCTCGGTTAGAAAGGATGCGTGTAAACACGTTTCCTCCTTATTTGTATAAGCGTTAATCTCCCCGCCAACATCTTCCAGTCTACTTAGGATGTGATACGCTTTGCGCTTCGATGTTCCTTTGAAAAGGATGTGTTCGATATAATGAGCCAAACCATGCTCATCTTCAGCTTCATCACGTGTTCCTGAATTGATAAACAGCGCCAAGTGGCCGACATGAGAGTCCGTTGGTGTGTGTACACAACGAAGTCCGTTCTGTAATTCAGATAAAATAAGCTGTTCTTTAATCATGGAGATGGATGGAAATCCGAGCCGCGAAGATTCACATTGCGTCTGAATCAACCTAAGAAAGAAAGCTTCTTTTCGATTTTCTTCAGAAAGTCATCATTGATCATTGCCACTATGGCCGCAGCAACAAATGGCAATGCTGGAACTTTGTACCGAACGATTGCTCCAATTACTGGTGTCACCCAACCGGTTATCAGGATGATTACCAAAGCGAATAGTATGGCTATCCACCAGATTTGCCAGTTCACATTCGCTGAACTGAACTTCCACAACATCAAACCAAACAGGATCATTAGAATCAGGTTTTCAATAAGCGCCAACAACATGAAAGGAGATCTGGCTTCCCAAGGAAATGGGCGTAGCAATCCATTCACAAAAGCCACTGGTGCATTGATTAGAAATGAGATTGGATTCGATTCTAAGACGGGTATATCAATCTTAGAACCCGCATTTCCAAGATCCAACAGCACTTCAAACTCCTCACCTTGCATTAGAACCTGAGGTTCCATATCGAATAGTTTCGCGTCAGACCAATGAACTGCTTCCACGTTCTCCATCATTAATGCCGATGTTCGATTGGAATTGAACTCCAAATTGGCATGATGATCAGGAAGTATGTATAAGGTATCAGCCTGTCTTGAGGTCGTTTTAACATACGTACCTCCCGTTGCCAACGCAATAAAGTCCTTCTGTTTGTCCACTAAACGATGAATCCCATTCAATTCTGGACTTATGCAACCAAGGCTCAATGCAACGATCAACCCTGCTAGATAAGATCCAATAACGGGTTTGGCATTCTTGATCTTACGCCATTGACTAATCCTTAACGCCAAAATTCCTGGGACTATCGCAATCAATACGTAACTTTTTACGGAAGTGAGAAACACGAACGAAAGAATCAATCCAACCCAAAAGACCCAACGGTAGTCCGTCTTCTCATCCTCTGAGACCGGAAGCGCTCGTGTTGTACAATAGAGCATCATTCCCAATCCGAAGAATAAGAGCCCTTCCTTCAAAACACCCGATCCCCAAAAAAGAACACCTGGAAATAGAAAAACCAAGACAAACAAAATCCTTGGTGTATTTGGAACCAATCTTTTCAGAAACAGGAATATGCCCGCCAATCCAATCAAACTCAAAAAATTAAGTACCACGCTGTGCACATTATAATAGCCAAGAGAGATGAATCGTGTTATAGCATTGAATCTGATAATGGAGTGAGTATCGTTGCCAAGACTGCTGCCGTAGGGCCGATTCCAATTATTCATTACGTCATAATAGGTATCATTGAAATAAGCGTTATCATTTCCAATGCCGCACATCATCCTGAAAAAGTCAGATGGGTTGTCAAATACAGCGCTGTAGATGACCATGCTGTCATCGAAATACTTGAAAATATCGGCCGTAAATCGGTCGGTATAATACCTCGTATATATAAGGTATAGGAAAACACCACTTAGCACCTTCAAAAGGAATGCTCCTTGAATCCAAATTATGGGTACTTCCAATCGTTTGAAAAACGACCATTTGGAAATCAGCCATAAAAACAGCCCTACGTATCCGGCAGAAAGAATGATTTCGGTGACAGAATCCATTGGGCCCAAGTTAGACAAATAGCCTACTTCGCAGGTGATTATATGTTCATAACTCAAAGGCTAATTAGACAAGCGGATCTCTACCTTTGCACCCTTCAAATCAAGCCATGAGTACTACACAGCAAGAGTTGACCACAGTAGACACCGCCAAGAAACTAGGACTTCTTCCAGAGGAGTTCGAGATGATCAAAGAGATTCTTGGCCGAGTTCCGAATTTTACTGAGTTGAGCATTTTCTCTGTGATGTGGAGTGAGCATTGCAGCTACAAGAATTCAATCAAATGGTTGAAGACACTTCCAAAGGATGGGGCAAAAATGTTGGTTGAAGCTGGAGAAGAAAATGCTGGCCTTGTGGACGTAGGTGATGGCTTGGCTTGCTGTTTCAAAATTGAATCTCATAACCACCCATCAGCTCTTGAACCTTATCAAGGTGCGGCAACTGGCGTTGGTGGGATCAACAGAGACATCTTCACGATGGGTGCACGACCTGTGGCTCAATTAAACTCTCTACGATTTGGTAACCCCAACTCTGAAAAGACAAAGTGGTTGATGAAAGGTGTGGTTAGCGGAATCAGCAACTATGGCAACTCATTCGGTATTCCAACAGTTGGTGGTGAAGTCTACTTTGACGAGTGCTACAATCAGAATCCATTGGTTAATGCCATGTCTGTTGGAATGATGAAAATCGGAACCACGGTTTCGGCCACATCATATGGAGCAGGTAATCCAGTTTTCATTGTAGGATCCTCTACAGGAAAAGATGGAATTCATGGAGCGACTTTCGCTTCTGAGGATATAACCGAAGCTTCTTCTGAGAAGATTCCAGCAGTACAAGTTGGTGATCCATTCCAAGAAAAGTTGCTCTTGGAGGCTTCTCTTGAAGTAATCGAAACTGGAGCTTTAATCGGCATGCAGGACATGGGTGCAGCGGGCATCACGTGCTCTACCTCAGAAATGTCTGCCAAAGGCGAACACGGAATGGACATCTTCCTAGAGAAGGTTCCAACCCGCCAAAAAGGAATGCTTGGCTGGGAGATTCTATTAAGTGAATCACAAGAGCGAATGCTCGTAGTAGTGAAAAAGGGCCAGGAACAAGCTGTTCTTGACGTTTTTGACAAATGGGATTTGAATTGCGTTGAAATCGGTGTAGTTACCGAAGGAGATCGACTTAGATATTTCATGAATGGTGAGTTGGAAGCAGATGTTCCCGCAGATCCACTAGTACTTGGTGGCGGAGCTCCGGTCTATGATCGTGAGTATACCGAACCTGCCTACTATCAAGAATACTTGAAGTTCGACATCAATTCTGTTGAAGAGCCAACCAACTACAGAGCCATTGCAGATCATTTGATTTCACATCCGAACATCTGTTCAAGAAATTGGGTGACCGAGCAATATGATAGCATGGTTGGTACGATTAATATGAGCACCAATCGACCAAGCGATGCCGCTGTTGTGAATCTAAAAGACACCGACAAAGCGCTGGCTGTTACGGTAGATTGTAACTCCCGATACGTCAAATCAGACCCGGAAAAAGGAACAGCTATCGCAGTTGCGGAAGCCGCTAGGAATATTGTGTGCACCGGAGCCGAGCCAACGGCCATTACCAACTGCCTCAATTTCGGGAATCCATACAGCCCAGAAGTGTACTGGACATTTGTAGGAGCGATAAAAGGAATGAGCGCTGCTTGCCGAAAATTCGAGACTCCTGTTACAGGTGGAAACGTGAGTTTTTACAACCAGTCTGTTTTTGATTCGGTAGTTGAGCCGGTATTCCCAACTCCAACCATAGGAATGATTGGAGTTTTGGAAACCAAAGAGCATCAAATGACGCTTGATTTCAAAAACGAAGGTGACCTTATATATATGGTAGGCGAATCTCGAAATGATATTTCAAGTTCAGAATACCTCTATTCCTATTGTGGGGTAAAAGGTTCGGCTGCACCGCATTTCGAACTTGACGAGGAACACAAGCTGCAAGCTAACGTTGCAAACCTCATTAAGAAGAAACTGATTCTATCTGCACATGACTGCTCAGATGGTGGATTATTCATCACTCTCTTCGAATCAGCTATTGTCAACAAATTCGGTTTTGAAATCAATTCTGATTCAAATTTCCGAAAGGATGCCTTCCTATTCGGAGAAGCGCAAAGTCGTGTCGTTGTGAGCGTTTCTGCTGATCAAGCTGAATCTCTTGAAGCCGAACTTCAAGCGAAAGGACAAGCCTTTTCCAAGCTTGGAACTGTTACTTCTAGAAATTCAATGAATGTGGATGGCGAAGAACTGGCAACAGTAGATAAAGGATCATCAAACTACAATTCTGCCCTAGCGAGTTACTTATCCTAATAAGCCTTTTACTACGGTTCCGATAGTACTATTGGTGTCGTTGCTCTTCATCAAGTAGAAGAAAGCACCTTCTCTAAAAGCTTCA
>JBLFWJ010000128.1:0-9912 GCA_047611425.1 Bacteroidia bacterium
TTTTCCATACCGATGGGCCGGTTGTGATCAGTGATGTCAGACTCTTCATAATACATGACCGTTCCATCGTCAGTCATCAATCTGTAAAGCAGACTTCTGCGATCTTGAAAGTTCAATTCGAGGATCAATTCTGGAGTTTGGTTTGAATTATTCATGGCGTTTGTTTTTCGATTAACTCCAACAAACAGACTAACCCAGACCGTAAACTATTTACGGAGTGAAAAAAAAACTTCTTAAATGTGCATTGACACTTACGTTCAAGCCTTTGTAAGCGATATTCGAAATCCTCAATTCCAACCATAAAACACGCTGAGAGAAAATTCAGGTTTGAAATTAGATGCTTTATAAAACGGAGATAGAACACCAATTAATTTAAAGAATGCGGCTTTTATTGTTGGGGATTGTCGGTACAAGCGCAGTCAGTTTGTGCTTGTACCGTGGCGAATCCTATTATAAATAGGAGAGGAAGGAGATGTTTCATAGTATCAATGATATTTCGAAAAAGTGAAATAGTCTTAGAACTGTTATTTCCGAGAAAATTTGGTCAACGTTGCTGGATTTGTGTCAGCTTCCGGAGGTAGATTAGGGGTTGAAACATGGAATTGAAAAGGAGATTTCCTCGCTTAATAGGGTTAGTCCTATTTGTTACATCATATTCTCATTTTGCTTGGTCGCAAATACCCATCCCGCCCATGATAAGTGAGATAATGTATGATTCTCCTAGACTGTCAGATGATAGTTTGGAGTTTATTGAGATTTATTCCACCGTCAATCGAATGATGGACGGTGAAGAAATAAGAGGGGATATCTATTTCAGATTTCCAGATGAATACATAATGTTTGCGGGCTACCTTATCGTGGCGAGAGACTCAGTTGCGTTTGAACGAAATTTTGGATTAGAGGCGTTTCAATGGGACACATCCATTTTACCAGATCAGGGCGGCCTGCTCGTTTTTATGGATTCGATTTTCTATTATAATCATGCACCATGGCCAGAGAACGCAAACGGAACTGGGGCTTCAATTGGAATTGGCGATGCATGGCATTACACAAGTTTGGGTGAAAACTGGTGTGAATCTTCGAATAATACTGGTATTGTGATAGATGGCATTACTATTTATGCGGACCCCGGAGAATTTAGCAATTGTAATTCCACTGAGATTATTGAAATCGTTGAAGAGTCGAAATTTAAAATCTTCCCAAATCCATCAGATGGTCAGTTTAATTTAAATCTGCCTGTGGATTTGAGGCAGAAGGAAATTCAGATTTTGGATTTGTCAGGTAAATTGATGCATCAATGTACTGTCAACGCTGGTTCAACCACCAAAACGTTTAATCTGAACCTAGAATCAGGATGCTACATCTTAAAGGCTTTCATCGGTGAAAGTATTATTACGGAATTCTTGATTATTTCATCAGAATAGCAAGCAATTCTTTCAGGTATTTGGTCTCAATTGAATTTGATTCCATGCGTGGAAAGTAGTCCAGGCAATCCATCCAACGAAAACCGGGAGCCCTTCATTCTATTTCTTTCGGGTTCGATTGCAAAATGTGAAGCGGATCTGAAATCAACTTTTTCCAAGTTGGTTTCCTCGAAGACGGCCTTCAATAAATCACAATCATCAAAACTCGACTTAGAAAGATTGGCGGATGAAAACTCGGCTTCATGCAGTTGGCAATTCTTGAACTCGGTACCACCTAAAGGCAATTCGTAGAATGAGCATAGCGTCATCTGACAGTTGGAAAAGCCAACCTGAAGTAGAAATGGGTTGCACAGTTCAAAACGGATTCCCACCATTTTGCAATCGACAAACTCAATCTCCTTTAGGGCTGTATTTGCCATGTTTGCCATACTTAAGTCACAATCCTCAAACCGACACCCTACAAAGTTGGTGTGCGAAAGATCGGCCTTGGCGAAGTTGCAATTTCGAAACGTACACTCCTTCACTTCCTCTTTTCGCAGGCCAATTTCACGAAAGTCCTTTCCTATTATTTCTTCATCGATCATAATGCCGAAGTTAATTATCGAAGCAATTCCTAGGATCAACAACGCTCCTAATTCTCTACCTTCCCAACCTGCAAAAGCATCGTAATTCAAATGCCAAAATCCTTCCTTTCTACTATTGCTGAGAATCTAATTTCCGAGTTTGGAGGCGACATGAGCAAAGTTCATGTCGTGTTTCCGAATAGAAGAGCAGGCAGGTTCCTCAAAAAGGAATTAATGGAGCTGGCCGAAACAACCATTCTTGCTCCTCAGATCACTTCTGTAGAAGACTTTGTGCGTGATATGTGCGGCTTGGATATCATTGATTCAAATGCATTGATGTTGGAGTTTTTTCGGGTCTATAAAAAGGTAAGTAAGGCCGATGACACAACGTTGTCTCAATTCTTAAGATGGGCCACAACATTTCTTGGGGATCTTGATGAGATCGACCTAGAAATGGTTGACGCCAAGGAGATGTTTGAAACCTTGTATTCAGCAAAGCGAATTGAAAGCTGGGAGTTGGACGAGGAGGGCATAACGGAGTTTCAACAGCGACACTTGGATCACGTTTCCAAGTTTCCATCTTATTACGAGGCATTGCACAGCAGCTTGATGCAGCGTGGAATGGCTTACCGTGGAATGGCCTACCGAACCCTAGCCGATATGCTGGAATCAGAAGGCGTGTCAAAGCGGATTGATCATGTCTGGTTCGTAGGATTCAATGCACTGTACAAAGTGGAGGAACAGATTATGTCCACGCTAGTGGATTCTGGAAAAGGCCGAGTTTTCTTTGATACGGATGATGCTTATTTAAGCGATTCGATCAATGAAGCAGGGTCGTTTTTTCGAGAATACAAACAGGATCGGGCCCTCGGGAAGGACTTTAAAGAGTCGGAAACCAATTTGAATGAGCTTGAGCGAAAAGTTCAAATCGTGCCGGTTCCCGGGTCGGTTGGTCAGGTGGAAGCAGCGGCAACGATTCTTTCAAATATTTCGAGCGAAGCAGGTTTCAATCCCATTAAAACGGCCATCGTTTTAAACGACAATAAACTGCTACAACCTTTACTAAGTGCACTTCCATCGGGTCAGTTGGTATTCAATCTTACCATGGGATTTCCCTTTCGGCAAAGCGCTTTGGCACAATTTGTAGACAGCTGGTTGACGTTTCAGATATACGGATCTGACAATCCTGGGAGGTACCATCATCGTATTCTGGAGACACTGGTTAAGCAATCTTTGTCTGGGCAGATTCTGGGAACGGTGCAGCCTGCACTCGTCAAGTTGACGAAATCTCAGGTCTATATTCCGTCAAAAGAGATTGACTCGATAATTGAAAGTTCTGAAGCTGGAATGCTTTTGTTGAGTCAAGTTTCTGATCCTCTGGAAGCGATTGAGCGGCTAACTGCCATTTGTGAATCACTGCAATCTGACGAGCAATCCACTAAATCCTTTGGGGTTCAAGAATTCTTAGGATCACTGATTAAAATATTGGCTGATCTATCAGGGTTCTTTCGAATTGAAACCAAGTTGGGTGGATTGCACGAATTGCAAATGCTTTGGAATCAACTCAAACGGCAAACGCAAGTTCCGTTTGAAGGTGAGCCGTTGCAAGGAGTTCAGGTAATGGGAATGCTGGAAACCAGAGTCTTAGATTTTGACAATGTGATTATGATTGGGGCCAACGAAGGCTCCTTACCAGCCAACTCCGACAAACCAACTTACATTCCGTTTGACATCAGGCGACAGGCTGGAATGCGAACAGACCGTGATCAAGATGCGGTGGCTTCGTATCACTTTCAGAGGTTAATGCAACGATGTGTTAATGCTTATCTGATCTTCGATTCTGATGCGGATTCTCCTTCAAAAGGAGAGGCCAGTCGATTTATGGCTCAAGTGCAAATGGAGCCGTGGAAGAATACAGCGGTTTCGAATTTGAAAATTGATCTTCCCTCGTTTTTGATTGAGAATGGTGAAGAGATTAGCATAGATAAAGGGTCATTTGAATTAGAAGCCTTGGCCAAGTATTTTGAACGTGGCGTTTCGCCTTCTGGTCTCAACACGTATCTGAGTTGCAAACTGAAATTCTACTACCGATATATTCTGAAACTTGGTGAGGCCGATGAGCTAAGCGAGTCAATGGACCACGCTGAGTTTGGTACGGTGGTTCATGATTCGCTTGAAACGATTTATAAGCCGTTTCTGGATCAGGAATTAACGGTGGATGGACTTAAGGAGAAACGTGCCATAGTAAGTGACACGATTGAAAGTCATTTCCTAAATACGATGGAGCACCTAAAGGAGATAGCCGGAAGAGACCTACTCTACGTTGGTGTGGCAAAAGGCTATGTAGATAAGGTGATTGAGCGTGATATCGCACATCTGAAAAAGTACGGCCCAGGTTCGTTAGAGATTGTTGATGTAGAATTGGACGCCAAACGAGCATTGGAAGTTGACCTTCCGGCTCCGTTTACAACCGTTTCAATTGGAGGTAGGATCGACCGAATTGATAAACTGGAAAACGGAGATCATCTTGTATTGGATTACAAAACCGGTAGTGTAAAACCAACTGATTTAAAGGCGAAAACCATTGAGGAAATCCTTGATAAATCGAAGGAAAAAATCATCCAATTGGCACTATACGGACTGATGCTTGAAGGAACTTATTTAAGTTCCGATACATTCAAATTCGGTATTGCTTCGCTTCGAAATGACGCTCCTCCTTTTCTCCTTGATATTGAAGGGCAGACAGTATTCCAGTTAAGGGAAATCTCAGAAACGGTTGGGCCGATCATCAAATCGGTGATTCAAGAAATGGCTAACCAAGCCACTCCTTTTAATCAAACCGAAGATCAAACCAAATGCAAGTATTGCCAGTACGCAGGTATTTGTAATAGGTGAGAAACGCTACCTATCCTAATCGTATCGTCTTGTATGGGAATCTGCATGACAGTTGCAACACACGTTTATCGTAAATTCGCGCTGCATTAAAAATTAATGATGAAGAAATTCTACCTCCTACCCGTTGCTATGATTATTTCTTTGGCAATGATGTCGAATCTGGCTTTCGCTCAATGCGGCCCATGTACGCCAAACGAAGCCTTGCTGACACCAGCAAGTAACTATCCGGAAGGAGCACTTGCTCCTGATCCAGCCCCACCCGTTGTACAGGGTTCAAGCTATGATGAGGTAATTACTTACGTTATGCCGGCAACCTATGATGCTGGCCCTCCAGTTGGAGTTGTTGAGGTAACGCAGGTGATAGTTTCAACCATCACTGGTTTGCCTGCAGGAATACAGTGGAATTGTGGTGTTTCAAACTGCACGTATTTTCCACAGGATTATCAATATGGTTGCGTCCATTTTTGTGGTACTACATACGTTACTCCAGGTGTTTACGATATAGAAGTAACCGTGCTTGGTACCGCTTTAGGTGTTACGCAGCCTTCTTCATTCAATACTCAAATTGAGGTGTTACCAGCAACAGGTGGCAATACAGGATTCTCTTTTGCGCCAATCGCTGGTTGCGATTCTGTCAATTCAGCATTTGAAGGATTGATTGATGGATCCCCAAATCCAACTACTTACGATTGGACGTTTGCGAACGGAAATACATCTTCGGATCAAATCCCTGTTAACCAACCATTTACAACGCCTGGTGATAATGAAGTAACCCTAGTTACCACTATTTGGGATTACGTTTTGGAATCCGTTACAGCCACCACGGTCAGTAACCAATGGTGTGGTGATGTTGAAGAAATAGATTTATTTGGCCAATGTCAAGGAGCACCTGATATGGTTTGGGACCTAAGCAGTGGTAATGGAGCTATTATTTCTAGCGGGGATGAAGTAGCAAACAACACGACCGCAACATGGAGTAATATCGGCTTGGTAATGGCACCAGGTGATGGCCCATTCTCATTTCAATTTCAGGATGTAGATGCGGTTTCTCAATGGGATGATCTTGGTGGGCCGTCTTTTAATATTACTGGACCCGGAACTTTTTCGTCTACTGGAAATCATGTGAGTGTTAGTTATACGATTGGACTTGTAGCTCAAACCGTACTTACAAATGTTGATACAGTAGTTGTGAACGTTTCTCCTGCAGATGCGGTAATTGCCAACAACGGAGATGACGCATTTTGTGAAGGAGACTCAACAGAATTGACCGTTTCTGGAAGCGCAGGGTTAGACGTACAATGGTTCTCTGGAGGAGTAGAAATTCCAGGAGCAAATAGTACATCTCTTTGGGTTGATTCTACAGGCTCTTATTCTGTAACTATCGTAGATGCGAATACAGCCTGCGGTGCTGGATCAAACAATTACAGCGTAACTGTGGAAGGATTTCCGCCTATTCCAGTTATAGCATACAACGCAGCTATGGGTTACTTGGAAGTGACCAACGGAAGTGGGTTTGATGCACAATGGTTCTTGGATGGCATCGCCATTCCTGGTGCCGATGGGCCAACCTTCGCTGGTGTTACCACAAGCGGGCCTTACACCGTTGAACTTTCAAGCAGCATAGGATGTTCCCAAATGTCATTCCCTTATACATTATGTATTCCAGGAGCCGTTCAGCCTTTAAACAACGATACAGTATGCTGTGGCGACCAATTAACGTTGGTAGCGGAAGGATTTACAACCAACAGTACTTCGTCTGTTATTTGGGGTATGACCACAGAAGCCGATGGCCCAATTGAGTCTCAAGCGGATGCTGATGCAGCTCTTACGAATAATGGAATTTTTACTGGTAGCAACGACACGCTTTTATGGGAAAGGAACTGCGCTACACTAAACGATAGTTTAGAAACAGGCAGTTTCTATTTTACACCGTTTACTGCTCAGGATACTGAGCAAGAGCCACTAGTCTGGGATACCTTAAATGCCGACTGTCGACCAAACGGATTGATGTGTCCTACATTGATTGGAGCCGACAGTACATGGGAAATATTCCCTATGATTTTCACGTTCCCTGATGGAACTACTTTGAACGTTAACGATGAATTGGCTTTCGGACTTCCATTAAGCCAACCATTATTGGACCTTGCAGGAGGGTTGCCATGCTTGAACCTTACAGATTTGTTTGCTGGTGATCCAAATGGATTGTGGTCAATTACTTTGACCAACACTGGCCCGGTTGGCATCGATATGGGTGTTCCAGATTTCTTAGTAGTGAATTTTGCTGATAGCTGCAGTTTGATCACGGAAGATCAGATTTACACGATTCCGGGTATCGATTTATTTGTGGCGCCAGGCGCATCTGCCGAAGCTCAGTTTTGGGTGCCACCATTGCCAGGCGGCTTTCCAACAGTCGAGGAGGATTGTGCGGCATTCGGTACCCCACAACTCGTTCACTTTGTAGATTGCTACCCAGAATTAACAAATACGTTGGAAAGCACATGTTTTTCGGTAGACAATACATCATTAGATCCTAATGGTCCCAATGGATATATAGACATAACCACAGCAGGTGGAACACCTCCATACACTTATCTATGGGACGATGGTTCAACATTGGAGGATCACCAGCAGCTATGGCCTGGAACATACACCGTAGTGGTAACCGATGCCAACGGATTCTCCTATACTACCTCATGCACCGTTGGAGGAACAAATGTGGGTATGGAAGAATTGACTCAATTCGGTTTCAGCTTGGAGCAGAATATTCCTAATCCAGCTAACGGAACTACGGTAATTCCATTTGTATCTGAGTTGCCGAGAGATTATGTGTTTACGATTACTGCGGTTGATGGACGAGTTGCATTTGAACAGAATGTGCGAGCACAAACCGGAATGAATAGAGTAGAGGTAGCGCTTCACAATCTAAGTGCTGGCGCCTATTACTATTCTTTGAGTAATGGTACAGACCGGATGACCAAGCGAATGATGGTGATGGGAGATCAGAAGTAAAACGTACTTCGAGTTTCAATAAGGAAATTTAAAGCCTCATTCGCAAAAGCGGATGGGGCTTTCTTTTAGGTCAAAAAGTATTGGTTTAAGCAATGCCCTTAAGGGTTCTGAAATCTTCACAAGCAGACCTTATGGACGAAACCATCAATCGAAACCATTACGATTCTCTTTCTAAACGAGAAGTTCAAGTATTAGTCTTAGTGTCAAAAGGAGTATCAAGCCAGCATATCGCTGATGCGCTGTTTTTGAGCAGGAATACGGTGTATAATCATCGAAAGAATATGCTTCGCAAAACTGGCTTGAAGAATTCGGCAGAGCTTATTCGGTATGGCATGCTTACCGGCCTAATTGGGAATTAATGATGGCATAAATGACGACTACCTCCAATAGATAGCTATAAATGGCTATTAAAATGACTACTAATGGCTATTGCCTAGATGCAAGGTGTTGAATAATTTGGACACCGTGTTACTGCAAGCCCATAATATGATCACAAGCCGCGAACAACAAGTTCTAAATCTAATTGCCCTAGGCAAGAAGAGCCGTGATATTGCCATATCGCTTGAGCTAAGCGTCCACACAATTCATAATCACCGTAAAAACATGCTTAAGAAAACTGGTTGTTCCAACACTACGCAGCTGATCATTTGGGGCATGAAAAACGGATTGATCAAATAATTATCAGCAACAGCCGCGACCCTCTATTACATGGAAAGCAAATCCGACCATCTTCTCACCATTCTCACATTGGTCATTGCACTCATAGCTGCTATAGGGCTTATGTACATGTTTAGTGGGGCGTGATTTAGTAAGAATGTTTTGAATCCAATCCTGACTCTGCTTGGTTAAAGGTTGGTTGGATTCTTAGCCCTGTCCTTGCATTATGGACAGGGCTTTTTTTACACGCTTTTATCGAAGGGGTGCTATGAGCTTGATTCTAGTTTATTCGTGATGAATCACCCCCGCAAATAGACCAAATATTCATAGGGTTAGATGAATGGTTTTGGGGTTGACTGCCAGTGAATAAGAATCTTCTGTGTACGTGTTATACGTAATATTAGCCATTAATGGCTATAAAAATGACCATTAATGGCTATTGTGAAATAAGGTGTTAATGTTCAATTTCAACACAATGAACAATCAACACCAATCAATAATCTCTAATCGCGAATGTCAAGTGCTGCAAATGGTGGCAGTTGGAAAACGAAGTTTGGATATCGCGAGCCAGTTTGAACTCAGTGTTTACACGATTAATAATCACCGAAAAAACATGCTTAGAAAAACGGGTTGCTCCAATACTACGCAGCTGATCATTTGGGGCATGAAAAACGGATTGATCAAATAATTAATAACCATAAAAGGAACGCTCGCTTATATGGAAAGCAAATCCGACCATCTTCTTACCATTCTCACAATCATTACTGGCTCCGCACTGGTTTACATCTTTTGTACATGATTGGTTCGAACACACATCAACATAATGCCTCTAGTAGCCCATTTGGCCACCAGAATACCAGCCTCAAGCCATTGAGCCCCGCATTTTCTTGCCAAACCATTGCCCGTAAGACCTCACGGAGGGCATTTGGCCAAGAAAATGGCCCTAGTAACACATTACCAATGGCATTTGACCACCAAAACATAGCTATTGAGGCCTCACCAAGGCCACTTGGGCATCAAAACACCCCTAGTAATGGCAGATTAAGCACAAAACAAGCCGAAAACCCTAAGCACCAACCACTAAAACACCCAATAAGATGCCAATAATAAATCGCCCAAACACAGATACGCAGCGCCTTAGAGCGCTAAACACAGCCAAGGCCAAAGCCACAGTTACAGACCCATCTGCTTTAGCCTTTGATGCCGCTACCCTAGCTAGGTTAGATACTGCATTACCGCAGTTTTCTAAAGAGGTACAAGAGCGTGGTGCCGCTCTAAGCGCTCAAGCATTGGCAACCGCAAAAGCAAACCCAGCACGCAAAACGTTAAATATGTACATCCGGCATTTTATAGCCGTATTTAAC
>JBLFWJ010000129.1:0-9899 GCA_047611425.1 Bacteroidia bacterium
TCCCTGGCTTTTGTGAACTGTAATTGCCCATGCTAGCTTTACAGGAAATTGATGAAAAGTGCCGACAACATCTTCTACCATTTCCTTCGAACTTTCGTTCACGGAGTACTTTTTGTTTTCCCACTTTTCTCTTCGGAGAATTAAAGTGCCGGAATCATCCATAAACTCCACTTCAACGTCTTCGTCATCGATTGAAATCACTTTGGCAATCTTTCCATTGAAGTATTTGCCTTCCTGAGAATCGTTCTTGATGAACATGATCTGTGCATCTTCCTTCAATTCCAAACTCTCGGCAACCGGGAATATTCGCTCTGGAAAATCCTGGTCAACTTCCGCTTGGAAGTAACTAGATTTCCCTTTCAATCTATCCAAAGCTTCACGATTTAGCTTATCCGCAGCATTATTGTGGGTTGTAATTGTGATGGTACCTTCCTCGGCTTCAGCGTTTTCTTTGTAGTGTTCATTCAACGCATCAATATCAGCCTGAGTCGTAACGTTATTCCGTAGATTATTAAGAATGGAAATGAAGTCTGAATTCTGCTGACGGAAGATTTTATCAAGCTCGATGTACACGAAACCATTCTCTCGAAGCCCCACAGATTCAAAGAAATGTGGACTTCGATAGTATTGCGACATCACGTTCCATTCGTGATCCTTTACAACTGGAGGGAGTTGGTAGAGGTCACCAATCATCAAAACTTGAACTCCGCCAAAACGTTGTTGATAGTTGCGTTTGACCGATCGCATTCTATAGTCAATTGCGTCAAGCAAATCTGCACGAAGCATACTTACCTCGTCTATAATTAACAGATCAATGTTTCTTAAAACTTCTCTACGCTTTGCGTTCAGTGGATGCTTACGTGCAAGGATATGTTCGGTATAAAAGTTCATTCCATCCTGAATCCCTTGCGGGAAATCGCGCCCCGGAATGAATGTGCCAAATGGTAAAAGAAACTGAGAATGAATTGTTACCCCGTTTGCATTGAGCGCGGCAATGCCAGTAGGAGCAAGGATGACGTGCCGTTTGTGGGTGGATTGACTTAACTCCCGGAGGAATGTCGTTTTACCCGTTCCAGCCTTTCCTGTTAAAAAAATGTGGCTGTTGGTACTATTGACAAACCGAGCTGCGAGGGCTGCTCGTTCAGTCACTTCTATTTCTTTTGATGATGTTTTCAATTCGAATCTCTAAGCTTCACAAAGTATGAATTACTTCATTCTTCACTTTGAATAAACCGTCCTTTGATTTCAACACTTGGAACCATGCATGAATCTCGTTTTCCGAAAATAGAATAGCGACTCGCAGCAATTAAATTGTAGAACGGATCTCGTAAAAAAGCAGGGACTAAACTGAGATTGTGAAAAAACCTCAATGGATGGTGCAATTCTTTCAAAATGAACAATGCTGCAGTTGATCGATCAAATCTGTTTCCATTTTGGAAATAGATTATTGAGCTTAATTCGTTTCGATTATCTGAGTTCAAAAGACTTTTCGAAAAATCAGATTGCAACGAAGCAAACTTGAATTTTTTATGAGGATCGTTTTTGATAATGAAGTGTACTGATCGGCTGCACAAATCGCAAACGCCATCAAATAAAATAATGTTCGGATATCTTGAGAAGGTTTCTAACTTCATCGCCCTAAAATAAACACCATGAGATCTATCCTTAACTTTTCTATAGTTGCAACTATTATTTCGCTATTAGTCGCTTGTGGCGGGGAACATAGCCATGAAGGAGACCAAATTACACAAGGACAAGGAACCGAATCTGCGAACGATGGGTGTGTTCTTATGTGCATGCAGGATTCCACTAAATTGACTTGGACTGCATACAAGACTAATGACAAAGTTGCTGTTAGCGGAACTTTCGGTGATCTAGACATTGGAGGGATTCAGAGAGGGTCAACTATTACAGATCTTTTCTCAAACGTTAGGTTCAAAATGTCTGCAGCATCTGTAAATTCAGGTAATACAGAACGTGATAAAAAAATATCGGAACACTTTTTCGGTATTATGATACAAGCAATGCGCATCGATGGTGCTGTGGAGAAGATAGAGGATGATAAGGTTTTAATTTCGATTGTAATGAATGGAGAAACCGTAAAGCAGGAATTTGATTTGGAGACTGATAATTCTACATTTTGTACTGTATCAGCGGATTTAGATTTAGAAAGGTGGAAAGCAATGGGAAGTGTTAATGCACTTAACGAGGCTTGTCATGAGTTACATAAAGGAGCTGATGGCGAAAGCAAAATGTGGAGTGAGGTACACATAGAGCTTGACTTTAAGCTAAATAAGAAGTGTCCTTAATTAGGTTTCTGTACTCTTTTTATCAATAATGCTGATGGCTGGCCATCTTCTAAAAAGCTGGATTTGATTCCGGTGATAAAGTGCATTTCTAATTTTCCCTTTCCTTTTGCTTCGATTTTTCCTCGGTTTTCAACGTTGAATACATCTCGAATCAAACCATAAGTTGCGGTTGAGATGTTAATCTTTCCAGGTTCCGAAGAACTTTCCATTCGGCTGGCGATATTCACTGTATCACCCCAAACATCGTAGGCAAACTTTTTCTCTCCAACTACTCCGGCCATAATCGGTCCGCTATGAAGTCCGATTCTTATTTCCCAAGGTTTAAGGCCCTGGGCAGTTTTGGCTTCAGCTACTTCTTGTATATATGCTATCATGTCCATGGCTGCTAAGGCACAGGCCAAGGCGTGGTCGGAACTTGGAGCAGGAATACCACCTGCGCACATGTAACTGTCTCCAATGGTTTTAATTTTTTCAATACCGTACTTGCCACAGATACGATCAAATGTGGTGAAGTATCTGTCCAATTCACTCACCAATTCTTCAGCAGAAGCTTTGCTGGTAATCTTTGTAAAGTCCTTGAAATCGGTAAATAGCACCGTGGCCGAATTGTACTGCCGTGGAGTTGCTCGCCCTTTTAATTGGAGCTCTTCGGCTGTTTCCTTCGGAAGAATATTCAACAAAAGCTCTTCAACCTTTCCTTTCTCTTCCTCTAATGCTGCTGTACGGCTGGTTACCATGGCTTCAAGTTCACGTTGATTGGATTGTAAACTTCTTACTCGAACCTGAACCACTACCCAAACGAAAAGTCCTACGACCAGGACATACAGTGCAACCATATACCAACTAGTCCAAATTGGGCGATTTACTGTGAAAGAGACATGTTCAACTCCGCTAATCTCACCCAAGATGTTTCGTGCCCTTACCTGCAATTGAAAATCTCCTGGATTGAGGATAGGAATTTCGAATGTTGAGTTAGAATTCCATGAGCTCCAATTGTCCCGAATTCCATCAATTCGATATTGAAATTGGGTTGAACCACTTTTCAAGAATTGTGGCGCTGACATGGTAAACTTCACAGAACTTGTATTCGCTTTTACCTCTAGGTTTCCATCACTGAGTTCATGGTTTCCGTTTGATTCAATTTTCTTCAATTGAACCGTTAATACGCTGGATTCTTTATTCAATGATTGACTTGATATTCGATGAATCTCTTTTCCACCTTCAATTACAAAAAGTTCTTTGGCTGGAGTCGAGCTGAATCCCGTCACGTCCTCAAATAGTTTGAGATATAGGGTTTTCGGGATCAATGCGTCATCTGAGATCACTTTCCATCCAATATGATCCTTGGCCCAAACCGAACCATCGCTTCCAATTTGATACCGATATCGATTAGACGTTTCAATGCCAGGAATAGAAGCATTCACAACTGAATTCTGATCTAGGATGTAGTGATAGATTCCTTTACTCGCTAAAAAGTGAGGTTTGCCGTAAAGGTCAACCACTTTAATACGCTCGTTTCCTGAAGATGGAATATCGATCTGAAGAATATCCTTCGTTCCATTATATCGAGAGACAGAGTTTGTCGATCCCAGCCATAAATCATCATTCATTGCTAAAAGGGAATACCCAACAATTCCATTGCACTTAGAAAGGGCGATTGATCTCCACGAATTATTTGTTCTACTTAATCTGATAATCTCCGTAGAGGTGGAATAAAATATGGAGTTAGCCTGATCAGAAGTAGCGTCTAGCACGTAGGCTTCCTTGCTGATCCGCTTGGCTTTGCTACCAGTTATTTCGTAAAGTCCATTGTTTGCAATAGAGAATAATTTGGCTTGATGGCTAAATAGCTTTCGGCATTTTACATTAATTCCCGATACCTTTTTGAATAAATTTCGTTTCTCAATTTGTGGAGTCGTTAGCTTGGTTGATCCTGATTTAGGGGTTTTTACCAATGGATTTAGAGGCTTGGTTTTCGATTTCATTCCAGGAATGTTGGCGCCTGGTGGTAGCATGTCCATTCCTCCAGTTTTTCCTGCCGATGGCCTTCCAGCTCCGATTCTTGAATTGGTGGAAACAGTTGGCCGTATCGTTGGCAAAAGGTTAAGATCCGGTCCGAAGCCCTGAGTTTTTTCCAATTCCATTATTCGTTCAACTTCTTTTCGGTCGCTGGTGGACGTGAGATAGAAGAGACCAGAACTCGTAGCTACGTAAAGAGTGTTTTCGTGATATGAGGTGGCAAGAAGAATTCCTTCTAAACCTGGATATCCGGAATACGTGGCAATTGGGTCATTTAGGTTTACCCGAATCAATTGTGATTCGTATGAAACCCATATTCCACCTTGGTTGTCGCTGCCAATACAGAATACTTCATTGTCTGGAAAACCCGTTCCGTAGTTTGCACGATGAACGATTTTGGATGTGTAGGCATTCGCAATAACGAACCCACCGGCTAACGTAGAAACCGCCATAAGACTGTCGTCAATCTGAGTCAGCCCGGAAATGAGGTTAGACTGGCAAAATTTTCCAAGGTCGCCTGTGATTTCAGAAATGAATTGACCTTCGGCACGATACAGTCGATGTTGAAAATCGCTGAAAACGGAATTTTCTCCGAGGTTAATTCGGAACCGCTGTCGTATGTTTTTTCGAACCGTGTGTTTGGTTAGGCTTGCTGTGCCAGTATTCAAATTAAAGACCTTGCCGTTTACATCAAAGGCAGCCAAAATTCCATCGGAGTTAAAAGCGCCTTCGGTAGTTTCTCCATCCAAAGAAATCTCTGATGTGACCTTTTCATCTTGGAGTGAATAAAGAAGGAGTCTATTCGTACTTCGAATCACCATCGATTCTCCAAATCTGAAAAGATCAGAAATTGGATATGCCTCCAGTTCAGGAATATCAAGCTTCCTCACTTCGTAGAACGAAGTGTCCGAATCAATTAATTCAGCAACACCATTCTCCATTCCTATATAGATGGAACCATTAAGATCATTAACCCAAAGGCAAGTTGGTGTGCTTGGAGTGGGGGTGAGGTTCCAGATCAATCCATCATAACTCAATATCCCAGAAGAAGAACCGAAGATCATCGTTCCATCTTCAGCCTGAATAATGGAATTGATTCTTGAATCCGCGATATCGGCAGGAACCGAGACTTCGTTAAAGTAGGGCAGGCCCGACTGCTGAGCAAAACCAAAATGGCTCAGGATAACGCTCGCTATGATCAGGAAATTCCTCATGGCTACGAAAGAAACAATAATAGAGTGATTAAAGGAAGAATGAATTGAACTATTGAAGACAGAGTTAAGACAAAATCAACAACTTAGCATCTTATATGGAGGACATTCACATCAACTTCGATCCAGATGATCAAGCGATGCTAAGCATATTGCTCGCATTCATCATGTATGGGGTGGCGCTAGATCTTCAATGGGAGAATTTCCGAAAGTCCTTTGCAGCCCCAAAGGCGATGATTATTGGCCTGTTGTCGCAATTTGTTGTGCTACCAGCACTCACCTTTGTGTTGATATCGGTTTGGCAACCGTTAGCGGGAATTGCTCTAGGATTGATGCTGATGGCGGCTTGTCCAGGCGGAACGATCTCCAATTTCTTTAGCTCATTGGCTAAGGCAGATGTCGGCCTTTCTGTATCGATGACAATGGTTGCCACATTCTTGTGTCTGATAATGACGCCTTTCAATTTCAGTTTTTATTCAAGAATGCATCCCCTTACTCAAGAGCTGGCAAAGGAGGTCAGTCTTGAACCAATCGACCTTTTCAGTACGGTTCTAACCATTTTGATTATTCCGGTTATCCTTGGCATGATTACCAGAAATCGCTTACCAAAGCTGACTCAGAAAATCGGCAGACCGATCAAACTTGTTAGCATGGTGATTTTCGTAGGCTTTGTGGCGATGGCGCTTTTCCAGAACCTCGAGACTTTCGCAGAGTATTGGGGAATTGTTGCTGCAGTTGTGGTCGTTCACAACACGATAGCAATCGCAATTGGATTAGGTTTGGGGTTTTTGGCTAAACTGCCTGTTCCTCAGCGAAGATCGATCTCGATCGAAACCGGAATTCAAAACTCAGGCCTAGGACTGGTTATCTCATTTACATTCTTTCCAGAAATGGGTGAAATGGCTCTTGTTTGTGCCATATGGGGGATTTGGCACATCACCTCAGGTTTTACCTGGGCGTTTCTATTACGAAGGATTAAAGGCTAATCAAGAGCCAAACTTGGCATTCACTTGTAGCCAACCGCCACCGTTTTCACATTCAATTCCGTTTTGATTGAGGTAGTCAGATGCTTGACCGCTTCTACCGCCACTAGCACAGCAAAGAACTAAAGGCTTTGGCATCTTCTTAAACTCTTCAACTCTTGCTACTACTTGGTCCAAAGGAATGTTGACGCTACCTGCTACATTTCCACCCATAAACTCCTCAGGGGTTCGAACATCTACAATCGTTACTTTCTCACTCATTGACTTTTTGTATTGACTTAGTTTGACAAAGGAATGCAGATTTTCTCTTTTCTTGTGGTACAGTTGTCACAGATTCTCCAAATTCATCCAGTCGTTCGATTAAACCATTTTCACAATTTCCAATCTACATCATCGTTAAAGACCCGATCACCATATTATATTCACACTCAGATTAACCATTTATCTAGCGGCCAAGGGTTCTTAAAGCTGGATGAAAAATCTTAGAACCATGAAAAAACCAATTTTCTTAATGACAATTGCTGCGATTGGCGTAGCAGTAAGTTTTAACTCATGTAAAAGAGTAAAAGAACTACTTGATCCAAATATTGAGCAGCATAATGAAGACTCTAATGATTTGAAAACGGAGATGGATCAAATTGATGATGATATTAATAATGTCATCAACGATATGCCTGGTTTTGGAAAGACTGATGAAACGGGCCAAACTTTTTCAAGTGCTATGTGCGGTGCAACAATTGACACATCTGAAATTGACCAGAACATTCTCTATTTCAACTTTGATGGTGTTGCACCTTGTTTCAGTCCATCTAGAACTAGATCTGGACAGATTAAGGTAGAGCTAACAGGTGGAAATCATTGGTACGAGGCTGGTGCTGTGCTAACGCAAACATTTACTGATTTCAAAATCACTCGTTTAAGTGATGACAAATCGGTTGAGTTTGACGGAACACGGACGGTTGAAAATGTAAATGGACACGATTGGTGGCAGTTTTTGCTTGGGAATCAAACGCTATTGTATAGAGCAAGAATGATTGGGATGGATGTAACGTTTGACAACAATCAGACTGCTGAATGGAGCACTGCGAGAACCTCCGAATGGACGTACACGCCAAATGCAAATGATCCGGATATTCCTGTGGCATATTTGACTTTTTCTGCAAATGGTGATACTACGATTGATGGGCACACAAACACTGATTCTTGGGGTGTTAATCGGCACGGTTCAGACTTCGTTAACTACTTGAATTCCGCAATCACTTCCAATTCTTACTGTGGCTATTGGAGGTTTGTTGGAGGAGAGTTGGTGCATGAAGTGAACAATAATGAATACTCGCTTACGCTTGGCGTTGACCAAGATGGAAATGCATCGACACTGGATTGTGCCTATGGATTTAAAGTATCGTGGGACATCAATGGAGAAGCCAACGAGCAGGTCTTTAGCTACTGATAGATGAATGTGAAAGAAGAAGCCACCGTTCAATTTGAGCGGTGGCTTTTTTATTGAATCAATCTTGGCTTTTCACGTCCAGCGCATCCCTTATTCCATTGCCCACGAGTGTAAATGCCAGCACCAAAAGCAAAATGCCTAAACCGGGAATGACGGCTAGAAAAGCCTTGTCCATTATAATATATCCATAATGATCTTTGATCATGGATCCCCAAGATGGCATTGGAGGTTGAGCACCGATTCCTAGAAATGAAAGTCCAGCTTCGATTAAGATGGCCGCTGCGAAGTTGGCCGCGCTGATTACTATAATCGGTCCCATAATATTTGGGAGGATGTGTCGAGTTATCGTTCTGAACGTACTGAATCCAAGCGCCCTTGAGGCTTCTACGAATTCCTTTTCACGAATGCTCATAATCTGACCTCGAACAATCCTGGCGACCTCGACCCACATGGCCATTCCAACGGCTATGAATACCTGCCAAAGCCCTTTTCCCATAGCCAGTGTGATTGCGATAACTAACAGGAGCAGCGGAATAGACCAAACGACCGTAACGAACCACATCACCACATTATCAACCCATCCTCGGAAGAAACCTGCCAAGCTTCCTAAAAGGATTCCAACCAATAATGAGATTGAAACCGCTATGAGACCAACACTCAAACTGACTCTAGAGCCAACGATCATTCTGCTTAAGAGATCGCGACCAAATCGATCCGTACCGAGTAGAAAAGTCCGTGTGATGAAAAACTCTTCGATTTGATCCGCATCGGAAATGCCAAGGTCTTCGAATGAAAATTCTTTAATCAGGCCATTGTTCGGAGTGTCTCCCGTGTACTCTTCCAATCGAAGTACATTTCCGGTAACCTCATAAGAATGAACCACTATATACGTGCATGGGTCTGGTTGGCCAGAAATGACCTTTTCAAAGAATCCAACTTGAACTGGTTCTGAACATTGCTTGAAGAAAGGGAAAGCGCTGCCTGGTGCAGATGCTGCCAATTCTATGTGCTGTCTATTCGCAAAAGGTGTGTCATCAGGAGAAATCAAAGGACCAAGTATTGACACGATAATGGCTGTCAAAATCACAATAGACCCAAACATGGCCAACGAATCCTTTCGGAATCTTCGCCAAGCCAGTTGCCCTAATGATTCTCCTCTTGGATCACCCATTGACGTTCACTTCGCGGTTTTTCCAATTGTAACGTTTTGACCTTCCAATAAGACCAATCAGCGGGATATACACGGCAAGGAATACCTCAGCCAACAGGAAGTCAAACATGTTAAGTTCACATTTAAGGTCTGTAGCAACCTTCCTCAAAAGAGAGCGATCGGCCAGCAATTTTGCTGCGACCATCAATATTCCCATTCCCCAAATTGGTCGGAAACCAGCCAGTTGAGTCGAAATCCATATGGAACCGATTAGAGCCATATTTCCAAAGAAGACAGCATAAGCTGCATTCTTAACATGTGGATGGCTGTACCCAGACTTCTTTGACAGCCAACGTTTTCGTTGTTGCCAAAATGCTGAGAGGCTTGAAGGTGCGTCCGTTGCTACAATCGTTTCAATCGACTTCGTGAACCTAACCGACCCGGGTTTTTGATCATGAATTTTCAGCATGAGAAACACATCATCTCCAGAAGGATTATCCGCGATTCCATCAAATCCATTAACTGCTTTGAAAGCTTCGCGGGTGTAGCAAAGATTGGCGCCATTGCACATGGTAGGCAGGTTCTGCTGAGCTGAAGCTCCGGAACTGCCCATCAATGCTAGGAATTCAAGTCGAAGTATTCTGTTCAGCCAAGTCTGTTCTTTATGGAAAACAACAGGCGCAAGAATCATTGATGGTTTTTCCTGTTCATAGATTGAAACCAATGTTCGAATCCAATTCTCACCATGCTTACAGTCTGCATCGGTGGTAATGATCA
>JBLFWJ010000130.1:0-9711 GCA_047611425.1 Bacteroidia bacterium
CTCTGGACTCCGAATAATGAGATGACGCAAGGAATTCAGGTTACTGAATCCGGAACATTTACTGTGATTGTTACTGATCCTGTAAATGGTTGCGTGAACGAATCCGCACCGATGGTGGTTGCTGTTAATATTCCTCAGGTTCCTACAATTACTGCTGACGGACCGCTTGAATTCTGTAAGGGAGAAAGCGTAGTGCTTGATGCTGGAACAGGATTCAACTCCTATCTCTGGACCAGTGGATCTACAACTCAATCCATCACTGTTACTGAAACAGGCGATTATGGGGTAACCGTACTTGACGAAAACAACTGTCTGGACTCTAGCTTAGTAGCAGATCCTGTTCATGTTGAAGTTTGGGCTCCGACTCCAATTGCAAGTCAGGATGGGGATTCAATTGTAGTAGCTGGCGGCCCATTTGCTTCGTACCAATGGTATTATAATGGTGAGATTATTTCAGGCGAAACAGGTCCGTTCTTAAACCCATCTTCAAGTGGTGTTTACTATGTAATTGTAATGGACGAGCATGATTGCTCTGCACAATCCAATATCGTAGAATTTACATTCATCGGAATTGCTGAATTGTCTGACATAACTAGCATTCAGGTATACCCGAATCCGAACAAAGGAAGGTTTGTGATTAAAGCAACATTTGATCAGCCTACCAAAGCAACAATTACCGTAATAGATGCGCTAGGAAAAATATTGGATGTAGTTGACTTTGGAGTTTCAGCAACCATTAATGAAGAATTGAATATTGATGGACTTCCAAATGGCGTGTACCAGATTAGGCTAAACACCGAGAAATCAACCATTACAAAAAGGGTGATGAAGATTTAAAATTCATTGATTTTAAAGGGAAGGGAGGGCATTTGCTCTCCTTTTTTTTGTCAGTCAAAAAATAGAAGGGTTCTATTAACTTTAGGATTCCCCTACAAAACAGAATTTCTACATGATGAATTTTACTTTTAAGCACCTTACAGCACTCGTTGCAATCGTATTGATGGCATCATTTGCCTTTGCTCAGCAACCTTGCAATTATTGGTATGTCTCACCAACTGGGTCTGGAATTTTAGGTACACCAGACAATCCAACGGATCTTCAATACGCGATTGATAACGCTGACCCAGCTAGGAATCACGTTAGATTATTAGGAGGCAATTATACGTTTGCATCTAAGCTGTTATTGGCTGGAAACCTGATTCTAGAGGGAGGATATCAGGTAAGTGGATCAGACTGGGTTTTGAGCAGTGGAGGAGCAACCTCGCTAAATATCAACCCAACTTTGGAAACAATGAATGTATCTGGCACTGAGGTAGGTTACTATGTTGGGGTTGAAGCGGTAGGTCTAACCAATTTTGAACTAAGAAACTTGACCTTGAATGTTCAGTTGGCCGGTGCAACCGGAACGACCTCGGACAGAGGTAATACGATATATGGACTTTATTTAAGTGGATGTTCTAACTACGAGATTTCTCGTGTTGAAGTAAATACTGGTGATGCATCCAACGGAGTTGTGGGCGATATTGGTGCTGGCGGTATCGATGGAGGAAATGCATCGAACGGACAGCTTGGAGATTGCGATGGATGTTTCTGGCCTTGGTGTTCGGGAGCAGGTGTACCTGGAGGAGCTGGCGGAGTTGGTGGCGGTGGTACCGGTGCAGGAGTTGATGGTGCAGGCCTAAACGGTGGCGGTGGCGGAAAAGGTGGTGATGGTGGCGTTGAAGGTGACAACAATGGTCAAGACAGCCAACAAGGAGGTGGCATAAACGGAAGTCTTGCTAATACTACCGGTGGTGGTGGAGGCGGAAATGGAGGTGACCCGGGCGGCCCAGGATCTTCGGGATTTGCAGGTGCTGATGGATCAAACGGAGGCAACGGAACAACTGCCCCTAATGGAACAGTTACCTCAGGATATTTCATTCCAGGTGCTCAAGCTGATGCTGGCACAGATGGACTTGCCGGAAAAGGCGGTCGCGGAGGCGGTGGCGGAGGTGGCCAAGGTTGCACGTTTTGTGATGACGGTGCTGGAAACGGTGGCGGAGGTGGCGGAGGTGGAGCCTCAGCTGGAGGTGGTGGTACCGGAGGTACAGGTGGCGGATCCACCTATGGAATTTTCGCTTGGGCAAATGGCGCAGGTGGACAATTAATTGATGCCAATTTTTCGTCCGGCACCGCAGGGTCAGGCGGTTCTGGAGGTGATGGTGGTTTTGGAGGTGATGGTGGAGAAGCTGGTAGTGGTGCCCTTGAATGTACAGGTGAAGTTGGAGGAGGTGCTGATGGTGGAGATGGCGGAAATGGAGGTGATGGAGGCGATGGTGCAGATGGTGATTCCGGAGAATCCGTGCCAGTATTTGAGGATGGATCAACCATAACTCAAACCGGAGCTGGAATTCCAACAACTTTCTCTCCTATTGTGGTTTCTCAATTTCAAGGATGTACCAATTCAGAAATTGGATTGCAGAAAAATGGAGGAGATTTTGATCTTTCGGCTATGGGCAATCCTTTATTGGTGAATAACGTTGACCCTGTTACGTCAACATATATAACCGCTCAAAATGATATTTCAGTTTATTATTCAGCAATCGGAGAACACGATGTGGTTGTTTCTGGAACTACGTATAACAACTTCGTTTCGATAAATAGCACTCGAACACTTCCTTCGATGGAAGTGATTCAAGATGGAGTTTCCGTTAGTGCCCTTTGCGGCAGTGCCGATGTAGAGTTATCTACAACCGATATTGGAAATGATTACGATTGGGCTATCGTTCATAATGGTGTAGCTACTCCTGCAACAGGGGGCAATGGAGGTTCTGCAACTACCCACACATTTGGAGCTACGAACGGAACTTATTATGTAAGATTAAGAGTAAAAGATGAGTGTTGTGGATGGTCAATACCGGTTTATACTGAGTTGGAAGTAGCTCCACCTGTTGTTGTGGATGTAGGCCCCGATACAACGGTCTGCCCTGGAGGCGCACTTACATTTGACGCTGGAAATGGTTTTGCAGATTACACTTGGTCAACAACCGAGATTACTCAGTCCATTTCTGTTTCAACCACCGGTATCTACGGAGTTACGGTTACAGATGTAAGTGGATGTGTAGGTTACGATGAAGTTGCGGTAGGTATTGCGCCTCCGTTGAGTCCATTGGTTACAGCTAGTGGCCCAACCACAATCTGTGCTGGCGACACAATTATACTTTCAGCAGGACCTGGTTATACTGAGTACTTATGGTCGGATGGCTTTACGTTATCCGAAGAATTGGTGGTTACCACATCGGGGGACTTTGCAGTGAATGTTACCAGTGATTTAGGATGTACCGGGGCTTCATCAATCATTCAGGTAAACGTTAATTCATTGCCTAACGCTGTGGTAAATCCGGTTGGGGAACAACATATTTGCGAAGGTGATTCGGTTACTTTATCCGCTCTTGCAGGATACGATTACGACTGGAGTGGTGGCTTAGGCGCTAGCCAGTCCGTTACCATCAATACAACCGGAGATTATTCGGTCACTATTACGGATGATAATGGATGCGAGAACACTTCGGCAATAAGCACAGTAGAAGTGCATACTGCTGAAGCACCAACAATAAATGTAGATGGCCCATTGAGCTTCTGTAAAGGCGGATCTGTAGTCTTGGATGCAGGGACAGGTTACAGCTCTTATTTATGGACAAGTGGATCTACTACACAATCAATTACGGTATCCGAAAGCGGAACATATTCTGTTACCGTAATGGACCCTTACGGATGTATCGATTCTACCTTACTTCCAGATCCAGTAATGGTTACCGTTTGGGATCCACAACCAATTCTGTCCACTGTAGATGATACAATATGGGTCGTGAATGCAGCCGAGTTTTCAACCTTTCAATGGTTCTTAGATGGAGTTGAGGTTGATGGTGCTACAGGAGCGAATCTTACAATTCAGCAAACAGGTCTTTACACTTGTCTCGTAACCGATGAGAATGGATGCGTAGCAACTTCAGAAGTTTACGATTTGCTTTGTTGTGTAGGAGTTGAAGAATTGGGTGTAGTTAGTTTGCTATCACTTCAACCAAATCCATCGGAAGGTGAGTTTGTGTTGAGATTGAATTCAAACGAATCTGTTGATATTTCAATATCTGTAATAGATATTATGGGTCAACGAATTGTCGATACTGAAATGATTGAGCGAAGCACGTCTTTGACCAAATCGATTGACCTATCTCAATTTCCAGATGGAGTTTACTTCCTCAACTTGGATGTATCTGGTCAGCGGATAAGCAGAAAATTGGTTAAGCACTGATAGTTAAAAAGGCCTCGGAAACGGGGGCTTTTGATTTAAATCTATCTCGGGCAATTGTGTCAATCACCATTTCGTTAGATGGCCGCATTTAATGATCAATAATTGGCAACTCGCTGGAGGCAGCGATTCTCAGGTTTCAGACTGATCAGATGCTACACAATCGGTTCACCAGGTTTCTCTGATCCGGGTATTTTAAAAGAAGGTCGTTTGCTTTAGCTAATTCTAAATCCTTAAAATCAAATCCAGGAGAAACTGTACATCCTACCAAGCAAAAATCGCCTTCGTTAGCCACCTCAGATGAAAACCAGCTACCCGCTGGAATCAACAACTGTGGGGTTTCCTTAGCTGAAACGTCTAACCCCAACTGGTGTTTGATGTATTCACCCTGAGAGTTAAATTCATGAATCGTCATTCCATTGCCATCGTAGAAATGCCAAATCTCGTCACTGTTTATTTTATGCAAAGCAGATACATCATCAGCTTGAAGCATCAAGTATATTGATGTGGAATAATTTCGAGAACCCGAAAATTCCTGACCCAAGTTTCCTTGGTCAATTTCTCCAACCGATCTATATGTTTCCTTGTACCACCCGCCTTCTGGATGCTTGTTCATTTCAAGCTTTTCGATGTAATCTTCTGCTGTTCTTCTCATCCTCTTAAATGATAACTCTTTGGTTGAACAAATGCTCTAATTCCTGCGTGGGAAAGCGTTGATCCCAAGCCAGAATTTCCACGACCGCTCCAAGGAATGTTGGGGCTTACTCGGTCACAACAGTTCCAGTAAACGTTTCCAGAATGCATTTGATCCATGATGTTTTCCGCTCGAACCTGGTCTTGTGTGTAAACTGCAGAAGTCAGTCCGTACGGGGTGTCAAGCATCAATTTGATAGCGTCTTCGTCATTCGCTACTTTCTGAATTCCGATTATAGGCCCAAAGCTTTCGTCCATCATCACCTTCATTGAATGATCAACATTAGACAAAACCGTTGGCTCGAAGTAGTAGCCCTTCCCATCGATTCGTGAACCTCCCAACTGTAGTTTCCCACCCTTTGCAACGGCATCCGAAACCTGATCTTCCAACACGCTTATTTGTGCCGAACGGGTTAACGGCCCGAGGAACGTTCCTTCTTCAGTTGGCGAACCCATTCGCATGCTCTTGACTTCCTCAAGAAATGTCGACACATATTGGTCGTAGATCTTTTCGTGGACATAGATCCGTTCTACCGCACAACAGCTTTGACCATTATTGTAGAATGCGCCTTCAACGCCTGCGGCTGCGGCTGAAATCACATCAACATCCTCGCAAACGTACATGGGGTCTTTCCCGCCCAACTCTAGCCCTACAGGAACCAGTTTGCTAGCAACTCGTTCGGCAATGTATCGGCCAGTTTGGTGTGAACCGGTGAAGAAGTATCCGTCCAAAGGAAGTTCGAGCAATGCTTCACCAGCTTCCTTGGCACCAATGACCACTTGAAAAATATCTTTCGGAACGCCCGCTTCATAAAGCATTTCTGCCATGTTTATTCCAGTGAGCGTACTGAATTCTGATGGCTTGTACATCACGGCATTTCCACCAATCAATGCAGGAATGAACACGTTCATCCCAACCAAAACCGGGTAGTTCCAAGCGGAGATATTGGCAATTATACCAAGTGGTTCATACGTAATCTTTTCCTTGGTGTCGCCTTCGCTAACCATCCATTCATCGGATAGATACTTCTCGCTATTCTCAACGAAATATTGACTTCTTCCAATTCCACCACTAATCTCACCTTTGGCTTGATTTAGAGGTTTTCCAACTTCCGAAGTAAGGTCGGCTGCGATGCTATCTGCATTGGCCAACATTAGTTCGTTGAACTTTGCAATGCAGTTGATTCTTTCTTTTAGTGGTCGAGCTGCCCAATCCTTTTGAGCAATTTTCGTTGCGTTATACTTCTCTTGAATCGAGTCGGATGAGTCAGCTTCAATATCTCTTATAACTTCTTCAGTAGCCGGATTAATGATCTTCATTAATTGGATTTGATATGTGATAAAAATGTGTCGATGACCTTAATCGGGTCAATCAGTTTGTTCCCAAGTGTGTGGAAGAACTCAGGGTGCCATTGCACTCCCATCACTTTTCCGGGAGAATAATCTTCGTGAATGAAAGCCTCTAAAATATCATCTTCAGTGCTATACGCCTGTGGCAAAAGGCCCGTTCCAATTTCCTTAACTGCTTGATGATGAACAGAGTTGACCATTGGATTTTCCTCATCGGAATAGAGTTCCTCCATAAATGATCCGGATTCAAATCGAACGCCATGATAAATATGATCGTACTTGACGGCATTTCTATGTTCGATGCATTCTGGTCGCTGTGTATCAAGATCTTGAAAAAGAGAGCCTCCGTAAAAGGCATTCATCAACTGAAAACCTCGACAGACACCAAGTACAGGTTTGCCCGCTTTGAGAAATAAATCCAACAATTCAAGTTCGTATTCATCTCTAATTCGATCACCTTGCCACCTTCCAATTGGTTTTTCACCGTAGGTTTCTGGAGCTAGATCAACACCACCTTGAAGCAACAGTCCATCCATTTCCTTGATTATGGCCAGCTTTTCAGCTTTAGGCATTTCAGGAATTAGGACTGGCATAAACCCTGGTCTGGCAACATACGCTGCCATGTCATTTTCCATGTAAGACAGCGTTTTCGGCCCAAATGTTGACCTGTTTGCGTCTGGATAAATAAAGCATGGGGAAACACCAATCTTGATCATACCGTCAAATTTACTTTCCTACCAGTACTCATACAAGAAATTGAACATCACATCGTTTTTTACCTTCGGAGCAATGCAACGGCACATACTTTTCTTCCTTTTGATGTTGGGTAGCCTCACGGCTTTGCCCCAAGCCAAAGTAAAGTGGGACAACACCAAGTTCGATTTAGGAACAGTGAAAGACTGGGATAGTCCCGAAGCTATATTCACGTACAGATGTTCTGGTCGGGGAAGCACCATGTTTCTTCCGCAGAAGTATCAGCAAGATCTTCAGGTAAACGTACCGGCCGGAACAGTGCGACCAGGCGATGTTGGCACGATCACAATCAAGTATTTCACCAATCAAACGGGCTCGTTCAAACGAACGGTCAATCTCTATCATAGTGCATCTCAAGAGCCAGTTCGGATTACGATTTCGGGTAATATTAAGTCGATTAAGCACGATGCATTAACGGCTTGCCCGAGGTTTGGGCCTGGTAGCAGGCCGGCCACATCCACTCATAAGAATGTGGTGATTGCGGTTGATCGAATTACTGGCAACCCTTTATCAAATGTTAGTTTAAAGTTGCTGGAGGAAGGCGATGCCAAAATCCAAACGAGAACGAGTCCGAAGGGTCGATCAACACATAAGATCGGAATTGGGAAATACCGGATATATGCAACGAAAGACGGTTATCATCCTACCGCAGCCGAAGTGATTTTTGACCGAGGCCACGCTACGCATTGGATTTATATGGATCCTATTGGAAATGGTGAAGAGCGAAAGGAGAAAAGCGAGAAGAGTATTGATGAGCAGCAAGAATCTGAACCTGTCATATTGAGTGATTCAAGATGGGACGAACCTAAAAAAGTTGAGAGTGACGAGTTGATAGTTGACAATGACGATGGGGTGTTCGATATGGGAGTTACATTGAATGATCAGTGGGATGAATCTGAGATTGCTAGTTCCTCGGAGGATCGGTGGGCAGAACCGGAGGAAGTTGCTAGTGATGAGTTGATAGTTGCTAGTGAACCAGAGCCTTTTGACCTTGGAATCACAACAAATGACCGATGGGGGGAAACGGAGAGGAAATCAGAAAACGAGAGATCAGAATTGAGTACCGAGACGTCAGATGGCCAAATCGAGGAGATCGCAATTTCTACGGTTGAAAAACAGGATGAGCCGGATCCTAATGAAATGGAACCTCAGGTTGAACCAGCTAATTCCTCAATCCTAGAACCTCAAACCTCCACCGAGCCCGAATTCTCTGAAAAATCATACCGCCAAAACAACCTGGTTCTCTTGCTTGATGTATCCGCATCCATGAAGAAAGAGGATAAAATGATCAAGTTAAAATCGACAATCACCCGTGTTGTTGAAATGCTGAGAGATGTAGATGTGCTTACTATCATAGCGTACAACATCAAGTCTTGGGAAGTGCTACCACCAACTCCGGTTACAGATAACGAGATGATCATTTCTATGATTGACACCCTTACACCTTTTGGCTATACGAACGGTGTGCGTGGAATGGAACAAGCCTACTCGAGCCTGAGAGATCAGTTTATTCAGGGTGGAAATAACCAACTTATTTTGGCAACAGATGGCAAATTCAATTCATCAAAGTTTTCTGAAAAGGACGCCTTGAATATGGTTAAGACAAAAGCCGGTGGAGGTTCTGTATTGTCCATAATTGGTTTTGGAGAGGACAAAGACGCCACCAGAATGATGAAAAAAATGGCAAAAGCTGGAGAGGGAAGTTTTATTCAGATAGGTCGGGGAGATGATCCAACTGAATTACTGGCCGATGAAATCAAGTTGCGATCAAGGAAAAAATAAATTGGTTATCTTTGGCGTTAGTAACGTAATTCGATACCATGATTAAGTCCTTTGGGGACAAGGAGACGGAACGAATTTGGATGGGACTGAGGTCGAAGAAACTCCCGAATGAGATTCAGCAAATAGCTAGGAGAAAGCTCCGGATGCTTAGTAATTCGATGGACATAGCAGATCTTCGGATACCACCCTCAAATCGGCTGGAAAAATTATCAGGTAACCTGAAAGAGTATCACAGCATCAGAATAAATAAGCAATGGAGAATCGTGTTTATTTGGAAAGGAGGTAACGCTTGCGAAGTACGAATCATGGATTATCACAAATAGAAGTGTAATGAGCGAATTGAAAAATATCCACCCTGGAGAGGTACTGCAAGAGGAATTTCTAAAGTCTTTAGAGATTTCGGCTTACAGGTTATCCAAAGAGACCTTCATTCCACAGACGAGAATCAGCGAGATTATCAAAGGAAACAGACGGATTACTGCTGATACAGCACTTCGCTTCTCCAAGTATTTTGGCACATCTGCCAAGTTTTGGCTGGGTCTTCAGGATGATTATGACCTTGAGGAACTTCAAAGGAATAGGGGCGATGAATTGGCGAACATTAAAGGTTTCGACCAAGTTGCCTAGAGTTTATTTGGCGAGATACTCCTCCAACCCTACATAACTCAACCTGAATCCCTGATCGATCGCATCGCAGTATTTCCACATCACGAAAGGGGCCAACATTCCAACAATTCTTAAGCAGGATTGATACTCTGTCTTTGTACTAGAAAGCGCAATCAATTCTTGGCTTCGCTCCGTGTACATTAAGATTCCATAGTCAATTCCGTAAGTGACCAGGTTTG
>JBLFWJ010000131.1:0-9659 GCA_047611425.1 Bacteroidia bacterium
AGAATTGAAGCCATATCTGGACAGTCCGCTTTGGATCATGTCAATGCGGCCGAAGCTCAAGTCAAAACGTTGAAAGACTTGCTAAAAGCGAAAGACCCAGTAAAAGGGGTTGAGCAATTGATGGCTTCTGTCAAAGAATTGAAGCAAAAGATGGAGTCGGCCAATGCCAAGACTGCATCTGGTCTGAAGGATGAATTGGTAGCCGCAGCAGTTGACAAAGGCGGATACAGATTAATCGTGAAGAAAATCGACCTGACAGATAGTGCAGCGATCAAGAACCTTGCATTTGACCTTAAAAAGGAAGATGACCTGGTAGCCTTGCTTGGAATTGAATCCAACGGTAAGCCGGGACTTCATCTTTCAATTGGTGATGCCTTAACCAAGGAAAAAGGTTGGAATGCTGGAACAATGATCAGAACGCTTGCCCAGCACATCAAGGGTGGTGGCGGTGGTCAGCCTGGATACGCCTCGGCTGGTGGAACAGATCCTAGTGGTTTGGATGCTGCCTTGCAATCTATTGAAGAACTTTTAAGCTAAACATGCTGAAAGAGCGGGAACTGACTAGCTGGCAAGCCGACTTTCTGTTCGTGGCTCTTTTGGCCGTTCTGTACGTCTTATTCGGATTGACGGAATTCGTTTACTCACCACCGTTTGGCATTCACTTCATGCGTCAAACAGACGGTCTGTCGTTTGCGATGAACTATCACCTCTTTGATAATTCATTCTGGAAACCAGAACTGCTTTCTGTGCGATGGGCGAATGGCCAAGCAGCCAACGAGTTTCCAATCCTGTATTACCTAACCTCCCTTTGCTACGATGCTTTCGGAGTAAGTCACTTCTGGCTCAGGGCAATCAATCTTGCAATTTTCACTTTGGGGTTGGTTTGGTTGCAAAGATTAGCCTTTCTGATTTTTGAAAGTCGCGTTTACTCATTCGTAATTGGCATTTTTCTAATCAGCTCAGCTGTGGTACTATACTACTCAGCCAATCATCTTCCTGATGTTCCAGCGATGAGTTTGGTTCTTGGTGGAATCTACTTCTGGTTCAAGAATCAAAAGAGCAAAAAGCCCATTGATCCTGCTTTCAGCTTTGCACTTTTCACGCTTGCTGGATTGCTCAAGGTGACAATGATGATCTACCCAATCGCAATTCTGATGATTGGACTGATTCAGCAAATCACAACCGATGAAAGACGAGGCAGTCTGAAACCACTCATCCTGTTTGGAACGCTCAGTGCAATCTGTGTTGGTGGTTGGAACTATTACATGTTGGAGTACAATATTGAAGCAGGTTCCAATGCATTTCTAACTAGAGCATTGCCGGTTTGGGAATACGAAGAATGGTTCATCACGATGGTTTGGGGATTCATTACAGAGTATTGGTCAGTCTCTGTTTTGCCACTCACGATTTGGCATATTCTGTTTGCCCTATTCTTTTTTCAAATCCTCTTTTTCAAATCCTCTAATAAAGAATTGGCCACACTAACTGCTGTCTCCTTTGCAGGTTCCGTTGCTTACATGGCCTTGTTCTACGCTCAGTTCGAAAACCACGATTACTATTTCATTGTGGTTATGCCAACGATCGTTTTGATTCTAATGAACGCCTTTGCCACGATCAAAAACCGATTTCCAAAACTTGGAAACTCCATGGTTTTCAAAATCCTCTTGATTGTTTTCGTTGGAATTGGAATGGCCGATTCTCACAAAAAGCTGAGTAAGCGATTTGAAGTACTTCCGATTACCAACTTCCATGTAGGGCTAGAGGGAATTCAAGAAACGCTGGATGAACATGGAATTACGAAAGAAGCGCGATTTCTGGTTCTTGGAGATTTTAGTCCGAACGGCAGCCTCTGTTTCCTTCAACGAAAAGGACTCACTTTTAAGGATCAAGAACAACTTGATGTCATTGACCCAAACCACCTACCTGAATTCAAATTGGATCACATGCTGGTCATCCACAATAACTGGGAAACAGAGGTTCCCAGCACACTGGTAAAAGAAGTAATCTTCAGTTCGGAACGATATTCTATTTACGGCCTTTAGGCATGTACCATTTTTGTTCGCGACTAGTGGCATCCCATATTTTCAGGTCAAATTCCTTGGCCAGATCCTTGGCGAATTCAAACGCATCTTCCACATCCTCCGTGTCATACAATCTAATTCGTTGGTTGCTCTCAGTCGCAAAGTTTACCTGAATAACAGCATCGCGGTTGGTTACCGCCATACCTGTTCTACTATAAGTATTACTGACCAGATTGGTTTTGAATACCGAAACACACTTTAACGGAGGTAGTTTATCCCAATCCCCTACTCCAACAGGCCCGAAAGAATTGATCAAACGGTACTTCCTTTCTTTAATATTGACTTCAATCCCAGATTGCCAAGTCAGCAATCCAACGGCACCCACGGCCATCACCACACCAAACAAAGGTGTAGTCATCAATCCACCAACACTAAACAAGGCCACAATCACACCTGCCAGTTTTAATGCCTTTGGCTTATCCCTCGTATAAAGGAATCGGTAAATACCGCTTTTGGTTTCCAGATTCATCAAATGCAAATAAACGTTCAACTTGGCCGATGAACAAGCAAATTCGTTAGTTTTTCAACTGAATCGAATTTGGTTTTTGGTCGAAAAAGCTCCAAAACCACCTCAATTCAATTCCCAACAACTGTTAAATCGAAATTTTTTATCCCTGATTATCAATGAGTTAGAAATTATTATGGTACTTGGTTTTGCATAGTACTAAAATTATCACTTATATTTGACCCAGTACTTTGCAATGCATGGTACTATAACGTAAGAGCGTATCGCGATACGCCCCCACAAAAGTCAAGAACATGAATATTGAAAAAGTAAGGTCGCAGATGAGAAAGGGGGTGCTGGAGTTCTGCATCCTTTCCATCATCAAGCATAATGACGCTTACGCCTCCGACATACTTGTCACGTTAAAGGAAGCAAAGCTCATTGTGGTGGAAGGAACCCTCTATCCCCTACTGACGCGACTCAAAAACGAAGGGATGCTCTCTTACCGATGGGAAGAATCGACATCCGGCCCGCCCAGGAAATATTACAGCCTTACGGAAATAGGCAAAGACTTTTTAAAGCAAATGGACACCACATGGTCAGAGCTAGTACATGCCGTTGATCTGACAACCTCAAAATCACCAAAGAAATGAACAAGACAGTAACATCAAACATCGCAGGCTTCATCTTTCACATGGATGAAAACGCCTTCCACAAGCTGGAGCAGTACCTCGGGAAAATCCGAAACTACTTTGCCGGTTCCGAGGGAGAAGATGAGATAATCAGTGGTATTGAGGAACGGATCGCAGAAATGTTCCAAGCCAAAAAGAAAGAGGTTATCGGCATGCCGGACGTTGAAGAAATGATTGGCATAATGGGCCAACCAGAAGCCTTCATGGACGAAGACATGGACGATGAGCCAGCTCCAAAGCGTCAAAGTTCTAAGTACTCAACACGAGACACGGAGGCTTCTAAGCGGGTGTACCGAGATCAAGATGATAAGGTACTTGGTGGCGTTTGCAGTGGCGTTTCCTACTACTTAGGAATCAACGAGCCACTTTGGTTTCGATTGGCTTTCCTACTTGCCTTGCTTTTTGGCGGAACCGGTCTCTTCCTTTACATCATCCTTTGGGTCATCATCCCAGAGGCTGAAACTCCAGCTCAAAAGCTGGAGATGAAAGGCCAGAAGATCAATGCCGAAAACATTGGAAAAGCGGTAAGTACAGAGATTGATTCCGTAAAAAAAAAGTGGAATGAAGAAGGTGACGGTCATCCCGTAAAAAAGGTTGGTGGCTTCATTCACAGGTTCATTTCATTGATCGGTAGGTTGATAATTGGATTGTTGAATGTCCTTGGAAAGATCCTCGGGTTTCTCCTCTTAATGTTTGGAGTAATAAGCGTAATAAGTCTATTATCCATTCCATTCGGGCTGCCAACTATGATCAGTTTAGGTAATGATGGAGTCGTTAGCTCCTACATCGTTCAGGACATATTGAGCAACTTAGTAGGTGGATCCATTATGTTGTTCTGGATCACCGTTTCCATCCTTCTTATTGCAGGAATTCCATTACTGGTTCTCGCATTCATTGGAACCAAAATGCTGTTCAACTACAAGAGCCACAACAAAGGAATTGCCGTTTCAATGGCAGGTGTTTGGACATTGGGAATTGTCATCTCCTTCGTGATCTCAATGGTAATTGCCAGCGATTTCTCTAGCGAAGGAAACAAGACACAAACCGTTGAACTGGAACTGAATTCTGACGATGACAAAGCCATCCTACTTGCGCTGAATCACGAATTGGGAGACGATGAACCAACATTTGAAGCTGAAATATTCGGATTGGATCTAGTAGCATCTGGAAGTTCAAATGAGATTTACGGAAGACCGGTGTTCGATATAAACAGAGCAGAGTCTGGTGGTCCAAAGTTGATTGTCAAGCGATTGGCCAGAGCACATAAGAAGCAAGAGGCCGTTGAACGCGCCACCAACATCGAATATGGATTCTTGGCAAGCGACACCTCACTTCTACTCAACGGATACTTCTCAATTCCAGAAGGAGAAGTATGGAGAACTCAGAATGTAGAGTTGGAATTGTTGCTACCAGTCGGATACACAGTTTACTTGTCGGATGAAATGAAGGATATCATTTACGACATCGACAATGTGGCAAATACATACGATGGTGATATGCTTGGCCGCAGATGGACAATGACTCCAGACGGATTGGCTTGTGTTGACTGCGAAGGCCTTGAGAATGATGACGATTACGAAGGCGATTGGAAAGACGATTCGGACATCCGAAGAGAAACAATTAAAACCCAAAAAGCTGCATTACAATTGGCTAAAGAAGCCATCAGAGCTGCACGAAAGGAACTTCGTCATGAGCTAAGAGGAGCTGATAATCTTACAGAAGAAGTTATGGAAGGATTAGAGGAAGAAATGGAGCGATTGGATGAGGAAATGGAAGACCTGAATGGTGAGATGGAAGATTTGGAAGAGCGTATGCAAGAAGGTAGTAAAGGAGGTGATGAAGAAGATGGCGAGGAAGCTTACTTCTTCGAAAGTGAAGATGAGGATGAAGACGAAGAAGCTTCGACCGAGCGAATTCTTTTGAAGAGAGTGATAAATGCTTCTTACTGGGTGGATCCGACCACCTTTAGGAAGGTTACCCTAACGTACCCAGGGTAAGAGGTACGACATGCGTGGTTGCTAGCCCTAAGCAAGTCTAAGGGTGGGCCCTTTCGGAGGAATTCGAAGGGGCCTTTTGAGGCTGGCACATGAATAACTTTGATTGTGAGGATCGCTGGTCTTTGGGGTAGGCTAGGCGCAAACATCGAGAATAGCAGCGCTATTCGAGACTTTTTGGAACGAAGCATACGGGAAAGTGACCGGTCCTCGGTTCAAAATTTATTTTTGGGCTAGCCTCTTGTATATTCGCGCCAAATTCCGAGCGGGTGGAACACCCACCATTTTCGTGGAAGATCAAGGCCGATTCAGCGCATTGAAATCCAACAGATTATCGAAAGAAGTGCCCTCGCTCATTGATCAAATTGAAGCAATGGTAGAGGAGACCGTACCCAAGAAAATGACCAAAGAGGATTTCAAAAATGAAGTCCTGAATGATTTTAGAATTGCCAACGAAAGTCGGCAGACCAGTCTTACAGGACGAAAGGAAGTTCTGACCGGAAAAGCCAAGTTCGGCATCTTCGGAGACGGAAAAGAAATTGCGCAGATCGCTGCTGCTAAGGCATTCAGAAATGGTGATTTCCGTGCGGGATACTACCGAGGTCAAACTTTTATGATGGCGGCAGGATTGCTGACCATTCAAGAGTTTTTCGCACAGCTTTATGCCCATCCTTCTTTGGAAGCTGATCCTTCAAGTGCCGGTCGATCAATGAATGGACACTTCGGAACACGTTCCATTGATGAAGATGGAAACTGGAACAACTTGATGGAGCAAAAGAATTCATCTTCTGACATCTCCCCTACTGCTGGCCAAATGCCAAGAATGTTTGGATTGGCTCATGCCTCTAAGATTTACCGAGAGGTTAAAGGATTGAAGGATTGGAACAACTTTTCATCCAATGGAGATGAAGTTTGCTTCGGATCAATTGGTGATGCCAGTACTTCCGAAGGAGGTTTTTGGGAAGCCATGAATGCATCGGCTGTCACGGGAGTTCCAATGGCAATTTCTATTTGGGATGATGGATACGGAATCTCTGTTCCAAAGAAATTCCAAACAGTAAAAGAGAGTATTTCGAAAGCACTTTCTGGTTTCACCAAAGAAGAGGAAGGAACTGGAATTCGCATCTACAACGGCAAAGGCTGGGATTACGCTGGCTTGATTGAGATGTACGCCAAAGGAATTGCGTTATGTAGAAAAGAGCATGTTCCGGCACTATTCCATGTGGAGGAAGTAACCCAGCCACAGGGTCACTCTACGTCTGGTTCACACGAACGATACAAGACTCCAGAGCGTCTGCAATGGGAGACAGATTTCGATTGCATTCTCAAAATGCGTGAGTGGATAATTGAGAAGGGCGTTGCCACGGCCGAGGAGTGTGACCAAATTGAAAAGGACGCCAAGACCACAGTTAAGAATGAAAAGAATGCAGCATGGAAAGCATTCACAGCCGAGATTAAAGCTGAGATTACTGACGTGACAAGTGTACTTGACGGAATTGGAAACGATGAAGTTGCCAAGCTTTCTGAAGGCTTGAAAAGTGCCATGGATCCTTTGAGAAAGGAGATTATGGGTGCAGCGCGAAAAGCACAATTGATCATACGTAGCAATGGTGAATCATCTTCAGAATTGAAAGCTTGGATTAAAGCAAAGAATGAGGAGAACCATGAAAAGTTCAACTCTTACGTGACGAGTGATACGGCCAACTCTGCAGACAAGATTGAAGCTGTTGAAGCTGAATATGCTGATGACGCACCAATGATGGATGGTCGTGAGATCCTACGAGAGAACTTCGATAAGATCTTCACTGAAAGACCTGAGGTCGTTGCATTTGGCGAAGACCTTGGAAACATAGGTGGAGTAAACCAAGGCTTTGAAGGGCTTCAAGAGAAGCACGGAATTGAGCGAATTTTTGATGTAGGTATTCGAGAGAACACCATCATGGGTCAAGGAATCGGAATGGCGTTACGCGGACTTCGTCCTATCGCTGAGATCCAGTACCTCGATTACTTGCTTTACGGAATTCAGGTGTTGAGTGATGATTTAGCCACCCTTCAATACAGAACGAAAGCGGGTCAGAAATGCCCAATGATTATCAGAACCAGAGGTCATCGTTTGGAAGGAATCTGGCATTCAGGTTCTCCAATGCAGATGATACTGGGAACGTTGAGAGGTGTGCATGTTTGTGTTCCTCGGAACATGACCCAAGCAGCTGGATTCTACAACACCATGCTGCGAAGTGACGATCCTGCTTTGATTATTGAGCCATTGAATGGCTACCGAACGAAGGAGAAACTGCCAAGTAATTTGTACGATTACTGCGTTCCAATCGGAACACCAGAGGTTTTAACTGAAGGAACTGACATCACAATCGTGACGTATGGTTCTTGCACAAACATTGCTTCTAAAGCGATTGAGCAATTGGGTGATCTTGGTATTTCTGCCGAATTGATCGATGTACAGACCTTACTTCCATTCGACACCGAACATTCGATTGTTGAGTCGTTGAAGAAAACCAACCGCGTCATCTTCATTGATGAGGATGTGCCGGGAGGAGCAACTGCCTACATGATGCAGAAAGTGGTGGAAGAACAAGGTGGTTTCTATCACCTCGATTCAGAGCCAAAGACATTGACCGCTAAGGCGCATCGTGCGGCTTATGGAAGTGATGGCGACTACTTCTCTAAGCCAAGTCTAGAGGACATGGTAGAAGCCGTTTACGGCATCATGAGCGAAGCGAAGCCAAGCGAATTTCCTTGAGTATGTTGAACCACAAAGAACACGGAGGCTCTACACAGAGGACACAAAGGTTCTCAGCTATCTCCGTGATTTTTCTCTGTGAACTCTCTGGTTAAAACCAATGAAAGAAACCCGCATTACCGAGCAATCATCCAATCACAATGATTTGGAGAAGATGCCCATTCGGGAATTACTCGAGAGCATCAACTCCGAGGATAAGACCGTTCCAGAGGCAATAGCCAAGGCCATTCCTCAAATTGAAGCGTTGGTTGCTGCTGTTACAGAAAGACTGAAAGAAGGCGGCCGCCTCTTCTACATTGGCGCGGGTACGAGTGGCCGACTTGGAATTGTGGATGCCTCAGAATGCCCACCAACTTTTGGTGTTGACCACGGACTGGTGGTTGGACTCATTGCTGGCGGAGACTCAGCAATTAGAAAGGCCGTTGAGAATGCTGAAGACGACCCCGAACAAGGCTGGAAAGACCTTCAAGAATACACGCTTGGAAAGTTGGACACGGTTGTTGGTCTGACGGCATCAGGAACCGCACCATACGTACTAGGTACCCTTGAAAAATGTCGATCCGAAGGCATCGGAACAGGTTGCATCGTCTGCAATCCAAACAGTGTGGTAGCTGGAGCTTCCGACCATCCGATTGAAGTTGTGGTTGGCCCTGAATTCGTTACTGGATCAACAAGAATGAAGTCGGGTACGGCCCAAAAACTGGCTTTGAATATGATTAGCACCGCTGTGATGATTGGCCTTGGAAAGGTGAAGGGCAACCGAATGGTTGACATGCACCTCAGCAACGACAAGTTGGTTGACCGAGGAACCCGAATGGTGATGGAGCAAACTAATCTTGATCATAGTTCCGCTCAAATTCTACTTCAGAAACACGGATCTGTTCGGAAAGCCGTTGAAGAGTTTCACGCAAAGTCGCAATGAGGCAAAGGCGATTATCAGGATCAATCTGTTACATTTAACTAGTAACTCTCAACTCGAAACTCTCGACTAACCGTTGCATTCAATCGAACCATATTACAACTGGCGGAATCTCTACCGCGCTGAGGACGATAGTCGTTCTCCGTTCTATGGCCGCGAGTACAGCGAGTTCGAGTTTACGGATCACATCTATGACCATGTGATCCATCCACAGTGGGACAATTTTGGTTCCTCCACCCTATTCATGAAAATCCTTTTTTCGGATTATGATGGCGGCTTTGCCGTCATTGAATTGATTGGTGAGTGGAACGACCTGCTCTACAACGACATAATGACGCTAAAGCGTGACATCGTAGAGCATTTGATGTACGAAGGCATTGACAAGTTCATTCTGGTTGGGGAGAACGTGTTGAACTTCCATGCCAGCGATGAGGAATACTATGCCGAATGGTTTGAAGAATTGGACAACGGTTGGATTGTTGGTCTCAATTTCATGGATCATGTGCTTGCCGAAATGGTCAGCAGCAACTTAGACAGCTACATCAACTTTGGTGGCAAGCTTCAATCCGCGAACTGGAGAACTTATACGCCTGCCAATCTGTGTGCATTTGTGAACGGATTGATGGAAAGAAGGTTGACCGTTTAGGTCTGAGGCTGGCGCGAGCATTCTGCTCGTGCCTCTTATGCAAAACCCATCTTGGGTTTAATAACGACCGCAGACGGTCTTGAATAATTCCTCACGAGCCATAAGCTCGCGCGGGCGGTTTCTA
>JBLFWJ010000132.1:0-9645 GCA_047611425.1 Bacteroidia bacterium
CTTGCCTTGGCAGGCGATGGGTGAATACTTAAGCCGTGGAATGGTGACTTATTCCATCAAGCAGAATCCAAACTTGCCAGTAGGTACACCGATCAACTGTACTGCAGCCATCTACTTCGATTACAATGAACCAGTGATTACAAACACTGCGGTCAACACGATTTTCGAAGAAGTTGGAACCAACGATTTGGAAGGTGATTTCAGCCTGAATGTTTATCCAAATCCAAGTACCGGAGCATTCAATCTGCAACTACCTGCAGAAGCGGGAACCGTTCAAATGACCACAGTTTATGACATGATGGGCAGAACAGTTCATTTTGAATCTTCGAATGATTTGCGCTTAGATCTTTCCAATCTGGATAATGGACACTACCTGTTGCTGGCAGAAACTAATAAAGGATCTTACCGCCAGAAGTTGGTGATTAGAAAGTAAATTCAACCCCTTACAATAACTGAATCCGGATGATCAATTAGGTCATCCGGATTTGTTTTACCCCACGATTACTTCAGCTACTTGTACCCACTGAAAAGTGAATCACTGAACATCCGTTCACAAAGCGTGTTAACCCTCATATCCCAACTTAGTAAACACCTACTTTCGAGGCCAGTTATTGCCACAATCCAGAATGCTAGCTTACAACCTTATCCTTTACGGAACGCTGTTCTTAATTGCTTACGCATACCGGCCAGTATTTCTCTTGACCAAAGAATTGAAGACACGACCTAAGTGGGTCTGGAGAATTCTGTTCTTAGCTACAAGTTTGTTCATTTATGGATGCACCGCATTCTTTGCAACGCATCGTGAAGAGTACAAAGACGTACAATGGGTATGGGATTTCACAATAGTAGGCGCCATCACATTGGCAGTCACCCTGCTTTCGATTTGCATTTTACAGTTTATTGCTGATTTGACCTTACTCGGTAAAAGAGCGGTAAAAGGGCCAGCAGAACGAGATGAAAATGGAAACAAAATCAGCCGAGGCACCTTCCTGAATAAGGTGGCACTTGGCGTAGGGGCAATCATGCTTGGGTCTTTTTTGTGGGGAACAACAAAGGGCATTTACGGCTGGAGGATTCTCAAGAATCAGTTGTCCTTCGACAATCTCCCGAAAGCGTTTGATGGGATGAAGATTGTTCAGATTTCGGACCTACATCTTGGAAGCTTTAACAAGAAATTTGGGCCATTAGAAGAAGCGGTTGAAATGATAAATGAGCTGGAGCCAGACTACATCGTATTCACCGGTGATCTGGTGAACGAAAGTCCAGATGAAGCTGAGCCTTGGATCAATGTGTTTTCCAAGCTTAAGGCGAAGAAAGGGAAGTTCTCAGTACTAGGAAACCATGACTATGGTTGGGGAACCACCTCTGAAGAAGATAAAGTAAAGAACAGTATTGGCGTAGCTGAAATCAACCGAAAAATGGGTTTTCAGGTAATGCTGAATGAGCATACGATCCTAGAACATGAAGGTGAAAAGATCGGATTGGTAGGTGTTGAGAATTGGGGCTATTCTGAGAAGAATTGGTTTCCCACAAAGGGGGATTACAAAGCCTCGGTTAAGGGTATGGAGGACGTTCCTTTTAAAATTCTGCTAAGCCACGACCCAACGCATTGGGATCACCATATTCTGGAAAAAGAAAATGTTGACCTAACCTTGGCCGGCCATACACATGGCGGCCAAATGGGAATATCAATCCCCGGTTTATTGGAGATTAGCGCTGCAAAACTCTTTTACGATAGATATGCCGGCCTTTATTCAAAAGGCAAACAGCATCTTTATGTAAATCGTGGAATGGGATTCTTGATCTTTCCAGGGCGGGTTGGCATGCCGCCAGAGATTACGTTGCACGAGTTGAATCGGGCCTGATTTAGACATTAACCGCTCAAATACTTCGCGATAAGTTTTTTAGACGTTGGAGAAACGTTTGCTTCGGAAGCAAAAGTTGCCCAATTACTAATGGCGTTTTCTACCTCATCAATTACACGTTCATATTTTTTCAAGTCGAATTCTGCTGCAAGTTGCGATAGGTGAGAACGTTTTGGTGATTGTCCTTCACCCATAACCGTAGTGCTTTGCTGCCCGCCAGGTCCGAAGGAAAAAGTAAGGTCGTAAGCCGGTGCAAACCTCCAGTTGCCTATTTCGTTCATCAGGAATGAAAAATTCTTGGAGTGATCATCACGATTGTGCGCCAACACATTAAAACAGCAGAGCTTAAAAACCTTCTCTAATTCTCGATGGTCATGGGTGAGATACAGGGTCCTATTCATCAGATCACTATAATCGAGACTTGGATAGCGATGGCTAGAATGTAAAAGACCAGCGGCCGTATGCGTATGCAATCGATCTTCGCCTTGTCGATCGAAACGGGAAGTGCCGAAGTACCGTCCTCGATTTCCGCTAAACAATTGGGTTTCAGTCATTTCTACATTGGCAGCTTTGGCCATGAGAGCGTACGCGTATTCAATTTGTGCAATATCCGGTGGATCTGAAGAAGACGGGAATTTGATAATCCAGGGCTCAGAATGTGCTGGTAGATTATCCGTTCCTGAAATGAGCGAATTTGTGTTGCGATCATAACCGACCAAGATCTTTGGCCTTGCCCCAGCCGATGACCCACCAAACGCCTGCAGTCGTTCTATCACTTCAGTCACGCTGCCTTTCAAAACTTCATCTACATCCTGTGCTATAGCGTCCAGCTTAATGGTCTCAATTTCTTGGGTTTCAAAGTGCTGCTCTGGTGAATAAATTAACGCACCCATTCCTCTTTTCCCTACAAAGGACAGGCGGTCAAGAGCAGTAAGAGATTGGTGCGCAACGTTTCTGTCGCGCATGGCCCTATCAATCAACAATTTGCCCCAACCATCTGGTAGAGAATCATTGAAAACTCCGAAAAGGCCATCAAATGTTGTGTCTTCGTTCCTGATCAATCCACTTTTTAACGGAAGATTGAAAGGCGAAATCTGAATTCCAGATTCCATGAAACGGGCATCGTACTCGAAGTAAGTTCGACCATCTTTGGTAGCCAATTTCCCAACGAGAGTTTCCGTTTTCTTAAAACGAAGAGAAACGTTAAGTATGTCAATATGCCGAAATTTCATCGCTATGTGTTGAACAGTTCGTCAATCGATTTTGGGCCAATTTCCTTCGGAAGCAACAGGTTTTCGAATTCCGAAATATGTTCAAGCGTAACAGCAATTTTTAATAACGACTCTAATGAAATTTTACCAGTGGATTCGAACCTCTTGAGGCTGCCCAGCGATACTCCAGAACGATCTGCCAATTGTTGTTGGGAAAGCTTTTTCTGGGTGCGAAGTTTCCTGCATCTCTCTGCAAGGCCTTTTGCTACATGAGTGATCGGCTTGAACATTTTAGCTGATATAATAGCCAAATATACCCAATATATTCTAGGTTAGCTAATATTTTAGCTATAAACATCAAGCAAGAAAACGTTAAAAAAAGAATTAATCCTTTCCGAATCCAACCAACAACTGCTTGAAAAAGGAGTGTTTTGGGAATTTCTCGATGCCATCAAACCCTAGTTCATACGTACCATCCTCACTTTGAGGGATGTAGTTGGTTTTGAATATATAATCCCAAAGACTAAGGCTGATACCAAAATTCACACCCATCACTTTACTATTAGGCAACTCCTTAGCATGATGGTACAAGTGCATTACTGAGTTGTTGATCAGATACTTCAACGGCCCCCAAGTGATACGCACATTAGCATGATTCAGATGGCCAATTGTGATAGCGATGAAGTGAACGAAAAAGGCTTGTTCTGGCTCGAAACCACCGACCAACATTACGGCCAATGTCTTAAGTGGCTTGTAAAGTAAATTCTCCATCCAGTGGTATCGAAGATGCGCTGCAAAGCCCATTTCCACTACAGAGTGGTGTACACGATGAAATCTCCAGAAGATGGGAAAACGATGAAGCAGAACATGTGTAAACCACTGTACAAAGTCATTCAGGATAAAGAAGATAAGCAGTCCGGCCCAAGGTGACACACTTGTCAAATCAATTAGACTTAACGACTGAAGTGTTATTCCGAAGGAACCGAAAACTGAACCTAGTGCAGCATACAACCCTGTTATCGCTAATCCGAAAATGAAAAAGTTGAAGAACATGTAGAATCCATCCAACCAAAAGTCTTTACGAATGGCGGACTGTCTCTTCCTCCAAGGAAACATCATTTCCAATGACCACACGATCAACGAAATGAAAATGAGACCATAAAAGTAATTCTGATACCAAGGCTTGTAATCGTAGTTCAGGGTCACCTCGCTTATGAGGTAGCCCAAGTACTCGGAATATGCTGTCAGAATTGCGTCCATTCTTATCGTGATTGGTGGTTCAGACTACGAAGTACAGGTAGTTCGTAGCTAGAGTTGGTGCGTGATGTCACTCAATTCACAAAGGGTTTACCCATGTTGATTGATGACTTTCTTCAGGTCTCTTGCAGAAACTACTCCGCTCTGCCTCCACTTTATTTTTCCCTTCTTGAACAGAATTAAAGTCGGAACACCTTGGATTTTATACTTCTGCGCGACCATCTTATTTCGATCAACATCGATCTTCAAGATCCGAGCCTTGTCTCCAATTTTACCACCCAATTCTTTCAATATAGGTTGCATCATCTTGCACGGGCCGCACCATGTTGCGTAGAAATCAACTAGTACAGGTTTCTCCCCATTTATGACCTTGTTAAAATCAGCCATCTCCGTTCTGAAAATCCACGACCCAAGCACCCCTAAGATCTCCTAGTTTCAAACCCGTGGCTTTATCCTTTGGGTAAAGGCTATCCATTACCGTGACCAACTCAGGCATCATCTCGTCCTTCATACCATGGCAAGTGAGGCATGGCGCATCAACCAAAATTGGCTCATAATATTTTGATTGTCCTGTATGAAGCGCAAGGAGTGTGCTTGATGACATATTTCCATTCATTCGACCGTTATCGAATCTCTGCAAAACATTGAATCCGCCTCCATCAGGAATGTTGGCCGGTACTCTGTTGTTGGTGGAAATTCGATTGATTTTCACACCATGTCTTGCAGCCAAATCATCCACAAGACCCGTTGCGTGAACATTACAAAACTTCACTGCCTCTATTGGACCATTTTCCTGTAACGCGGACATTAAACTCGTCTTCAGCATATTTTTTGCCGTGTCTAGTATTGCTTTGCCAAGTGCATTAAACTCGGCAGATTCTTCAGGGGTTATCTGATGATCGTTTGATGTACCCTCATAATCTGAATCTCCTTTTTCATTTCCGCTTCCGCAACTATAAAATGCAGCTACAACGCACAGTATGACTCCAAATACAATTGATTTTTTCATTATTCAGGTTTTACTGTAGTTCGTTTTTCATCATTCCAGCCATCCATACCAGCTCCCATATCATAAACTTCCTTAAAGCCAGCTTTCTGCATTTGGGTTGCGGCTTTTGCACTTCGTCCTCCTCGCTTGCAGGTAACAATAACAGGTTGGTCCTTGTCCATCGTTTCCAGATAACTCGCGAAGTCATCATCATAGAAGTTTTTGAGAACTGCTCCTTCAATCACGCCTTCATTCCACTCATCCGGAGTTCTAACATCAAACATAGCGATATGGCCTTTGTCAAGCTGTTGAGCTACTTGCTCGGGACTAAGAATATTGCCTTTGTTCTGCCCAACCGAGCATGCAGTCTGCACTACAAGTGCAAGAACTACGAGAATAATTGATGGTGTTTTCATTTTTTGAATTGATGGTTTAAAGGGTTGAAGGGCAAACTGTTTCTTCCATTGAAACCGCTGTGGTCTTAATTGCGTCATATCCTCCGGTTACGTTTACAATTGAGTTGTGACCAGCCTTTTTCATAAGACTGCAGGCGATTACTGACCGGTAACCTCCGGCACAGTGAACCAAGTATTCTTGATTATTTGACAGTTCATTCAATGCGCTATTGTAGAAATCCAAAGGAAACAGCTTGGCACCAACAACATGGCCCGAATTGTACTCTCCTTCTTTTCTCACATCTAGGGTTACAAGGTCTCCAGTACCATGTCGTTTCGAAAACTCCTCTGCAGAAATAGATTCAAAAGTATTGGTTGGTTCTTCTGCATTCTCCCAAGTTCCGAATCCTCCACTTAAATAGCCAAGTACGTTTGTGTAGCCAACACGTGCACATCGCAAAACTGCTTCCTCTTCTTTTCCCACTTCAGTAATCAACACAATCGGGGCATTCAAGTCTTCAACCAGAGTACCAAGCCAAGTTGCAAATGCGCCACCCAAACCAATAAACATCGAACCTGGCACAAATGCTCTTATAAAATCATCTTGATGTCTGGTATCTAAAATTAAGACTCCGTCTGATCGATGCTTCTTGAATTGATCCAATGACAGACCATTTTGAGCACTCTCCATCACCTCATCAATTGCTTTATATCCCTGCATGTTTAATACTGCATTCTTTGGGAAATACTGGGGCGGAGGAAGAATTCCTTCGGTTAGCTGGCGAATAAATTCATCTTTTGGAATTTCTTGCAGTGCGTAATTATTCTGCTTTTGATTTCCGAGAAGATCGAACGTTTCCTTGCTTAAGTTTTTTCCGCAGGACGAACCGGCTCCGTGCGCTGGATAAACCATAATGTCATCTGCCAACGGCTTGATCTTGGAATTCAATGAGTCGTACATCAGACCTGCAAGATCCTCTTTGGTTAGATCGCTTTTAACAGCAAGATCGGGTCGTCCTACATCGCCAATAAAAAGTGTATCACCGCTAAAAAGAGCTTTGTCTTTACCGTTCTCATCGCTCAACAAAAAACACGAAGACTCAAGCGTATGTCCTGGTGTATGCAACACCTTTAAGCTCACGTTACCCAATTTAAACGTTTGCCCGTCTTCGGCAACCGTAATCTTATATCCCGTTTTGGCCGTTGGACCGTAGATGATTTGAGCACCCGTTTTGTTTGCAAGATCAACATGACCGGAAACAAAATCTGCGTGAAAATGGGTTTCAAAAATGTACTTGATTTTATCACCCTTCTCTTCTGCCATTTTCAGATATGGCTCAATCTCGCGCATTGGATCGATGATTGCCACTTCGCCTTCACTCTCTATATAGTAAGCAGCTTCAGAAAGGCATTCCGTATAAAGTTGTTCAATTCTCATTTCCACTTTTAATCAAATATTAACCAATTCACGACCAAGGATGTATATGCCCATGGCCAATACAAACCATCCAAACGCAGGCTTCAATTTCTTTCCAGGAATTACGTTGGACAACCTTCCTCCCACAAAAATTCCAACAATCGCAATGGCCGCAAATGACAAAAGGAACGTCCAGTCAATTGTGTAATTCTGAATGTCTCCAATAAACCCGAACAACGATTTGGCTGAAATGATCAGCAGGGATGTTCCAACTGCCTTTTTCATCGGCAATTTTGACATTACAACCAATGCAGGAATAATCAGGAACCCACCTCCTGCACCGACCAAACCAGTTAATAACCCAACAGCTACTCCTTCTACAAGGATTACTGGATAATTGAAAACTTGCTCCTCCTCTACATCACCACTGGTCTTTCTTCCGCGAATCATAGAATAAGATGCCGCAATCATCAGTAAAGCGAATAGCACCATAATACCCACGCTTTTGGTGACCAAAAATGATCCAACGGTAAAGAGTTCATCTGGAATAGCAGGAACCAAATAAAGGCGAGTCAGGTAAACTGTAACCAAGGCTGGCAGACCAAAAATGACTGCTGTCTTTACATCCACCAACCCTTTAAAGTAGTTGTTACCCGCACCAATTAATGCCGTGCTTCCGACAATGAAAAGTGAATAGGCAGTTGCCAGAACAGGCTCAATTCCGAATAGATACACTAAAACGGGCACCGTTAGTGTTGATCCACCTCCTCCGAAAAGGCCTAATGCCAATCCGATTACTAAAGCTGTTGCCCATCCAATTATCTCCATTGCTCTGCAAAAGTAGGGGTTGATTTATCCTAAGATCGTAACGTCTGTCACTTTCGAAGTTTCAACAACGATTTTCCCCGTTCATGTTGGTTGAAGGTACTTCAATCTGCAAGTTTAGGGTCTGAAAAACGTGGGTCTTTAATAAAACTTTCGTCAGTTAGCGTGTGCAAAAAGGCTATCAGGTCTGATCGCTCTTTTCCCGATAAATCCAGCGGTCTAATTCTCCTGTCCTTATTGGAATGTGCCTTGCCACCTGAGTTAAAATGGTCGATCACTTCTTCAAGCGTCTCAACCGAGCCATCGTGAAAGTAAGGCGCGGTTAAGGCCACGTTTCTCAAACTTGATACTCTGAACTTTCCCGCATCTGAAGACTTCTGGGTGATTCGGGCGTAGCCCGTGTCAACATAATTTTCGTACAGGCCTACATTGATCATGGAAAAATCAGTAAAAAGAAACCCGCTGTGGCAATCGGAACATCCTGTTTTTTCGGAGAAGAACAGATCCATTCCTTTCTGCTCATTTTCCGTCAAGGTTGCTTTTCCATTCTCAAATTGATCGTACTTGGAGTTTCCACTAATCATTGTTCGTTCAAAGGCAGCGATAGATCTCGTAATACCATATGCATCGGCTTCCTTACCAAATGCAGCCTGAAACAACGCTAGATAATGTTCATCAGCGTTCAGTCTTTTACTGGCTTCAAAATAACTGAAGGCCATTTCTTCCTCGGTAAAAATTGGAGCTTCCACTTGCATTTCTAAAGTTGGAATTCCACCATCCATAAAGAATCCAGGGTAGTAGGCTAAATTTTGAAGAGCAGGTGAATTCCGTTGACCCGTTGCACCATGAACACCAATTGAGACCTTCTTTCCATCTGAAAAAGCAAGACTTTGTAAATGGCAAGAAGCACAAGAAACACTTGAATCTTTGGAAAGCGCTTCTTCATAAAATAGTGCTCTACCTAGTTCAATCTTCTCTTGTGTGATTGAGTTGTCAGCCGGAACGGGTAATTCCGGAAAGTGAGCAGGAACCTCCACCAGCTTTTGCTCCTTTGCACAGCCTAAAGCAGTTACGGCCAACAACAAGACCGTGTACCGCGTACAATTCATTATTTAAGCGTAATCGCGTTTGCGGCTTGATCAATAATCTTATGACCAAGAATCAATTCATCTGATGTGAACATATGACAGGAATTCTCTTGTGGCAGATCCACATCATTGAAGAACTCTAGCCAATCAACATTCAACTCAACCAGCTCGTCAGTACCATCACTGGTAAAACCGGTAGCGATAGTGAAAGGCTTGTAAGCCTCATCAAATCCTAGATGATAGATGAAGGGATAAGAAACTGTACCATTCATTGCTGCTGTGCTGTCGATCATCCCTTCCATTACAATAAACTTGTAGCCTGGGTTCCATCCCCAATGACCAAAGCTTTCTTGGTTAGCGCTCAAAGGGTTTTCAGCATCGAATGATGCTGGATCCAAATGATTGAGAGAGCTGTCTACCCCAATAGCTAAGGTTAAGTTTGAAATACCATTTTCCGAAGCCAACGCTCCAATTGGGTAAGTTCCATCATCCTCTCCCGTGATTAGAAGATGAGTATCATACGTTTCGTTTGCCGTTGAGCTTGTTGCCTTAAACCCACTTACGTACATCTGAACTTTCGTGAATTTCACCTTTCGACC
>JBLFWJ010000133.1:0-9543 GCA_047611425.1 Bacteroidia bacterium
TCCACGGAACGTTTTGATTTCTCCTCTTCCATCCTATCCTTTTATAAGTCTGTTCCAGTTTGTGTTTTCCAGATGGATGCCTTGCACGACTTTGGCAAATCAGCGCATTCCATGGCTTTCATCGTCTTTTCATTGCTATCCTGATTCTGTTTGTAAAGAAGCTGATACACATCAGAGACTGATAACGAATCTTGCTCCTCCACAAGCTTCAATTCATCACCAACTGTTACATCTCCCTCTTCAATTACTCTGAAGTAAACTCCACAAAACGGCTGGTTTACAAACGTTTTTAAAACTGCTTGTGTCTTGAAACGAATTCCAAGTTTAAAGCACGGTTGCCTTGGTTGGCAAACTTGAATTTTAGCTAAACCAACTTGATAGATTGAACCGATGTTCATCTTGGACTCGTCCATTCCTTCAATGGTCAAGTTTTCACCGAACATTCCAAAGTTCCATTCTAGGTCTGGATATTGGTCAATCCAGAAAGGATAATGATCATGCGAATAGGCATACATCGCTTTATCGATGCCTCCATGGTATTTACGATCCACGACTGAATCGTTGACTACATCCTCATTTCCTAAATGAATGGAGCTTTTGACGGGATATTTGAATATGCCGGTTTCAACCTGCTGGCCCCGCCATTCTACAACCTCCTTCTTTCCTGTATTTACGGATACAATCTTCATTCTTCTTATCTCCAAATCAACTCGATGTATCCCTTGTAGTTGTCTCCATCAATCATATACTGAGACGGATAGTTGTCATCGTTACCACCATCTGAAACATGCGTCATGTAGTACGGATCGAAAGTAGCCACACCCATTCGCTTTCCTGTCTCACCCCCGAAAACTATAGCCGGATCATAGTCTATTAACTCTACAAAAACATCCATAGTCTGTGGACTAATTCCTTCCATTTCTTCCTTTTCGATTGGAATTGTCAGAGGCAAATCTGTTTCAAAGTTGAAATCCAACGCGTAAACATCGGAAGGGAAATGGGTATGATCAGACGCTCTCGCATTGACCAAAAGATCAGGGTAAGCCACTGTGTTCGAATAATCCCCGGCATTAGCAACACCATCTATATCGTCCCATTCAAATCCATCTTGATCACGATAATTAATCTCTGTGACAACGAAGTTCCCAAAAGCCAATGTGTCAGGAATATTAGTCACTTCAATTTTTCTCGTTGCATAAGACTCTTTCACGCTACCCAAGGCTCTCAACTGAATTTTAAACCAGGCATTCTCTTGAGCATACCAAGCTGGATTTTCTCTATCGGTTTGATGATTATAAGAAGATTGGTAACCGTATTCACCATCCATAGAGTCTGAAATGGACATGGTCCACTCATAAGTTCTAACGTTCGTTGAACTATTTATCACGTTAATCTTACCCAAAATCACAGGATCCATTTCCAGCTCGAATTCGGCATGAACTGTTTCAATGCACGACTGGTTAGAACATGCAATTAACGATGCCAATAAGAAATACCATGATTTTGAGCTTCGCATAAGAATGAGAACGTGGGTGTTTAGGACTCTTGATTGTAAACATAGAATTTATCGGCCTATCCCAATTCCTACAGTCAGGTAAGCTCGTGTAAATATTTTAGTTGCATATGCAACCTTTATACCTACATTTGCCATCGATATGAAGAAAGGAATGTTTCCTGGATTTGAGAATTTGATGATGCCATGGATCGGTAAAACGATGAAGCACATTGATAACTTCATTGCCACAAAAATGGCAGAAAAGGGTGTAAACCTTACCCGCCAACAGGTCATTCTTCTCAAAGTACTTTTCCATGATGGCCCCCTTCCACAAAATGATCTTGCGTTCTTAACGGATCGAGACAAGACCAGTTTAACTAGGCTTTTGAGCACAATGGAGAAGAAGAATCTTCTGGCAAGAATTACTTCCCCAGAAGATAAAAGAGTCAATTTGGTACATCTAACCAAGCACGGAGAAAAAATTCTAAACGAAACCACTCCTATTCTGTTAGAGGTGATTATGCAAATGCAAGAAGGAATAAGTGTAGAGGATCAGAAAGTGGTAATTGGCGTGATGAAACGCATTCAAGATAATATTGAAGAACACGTAAATAGTTGCAACACCAACAAATAAGAAATGATTAGAAAAGTCATCATAACAGTTTTATCTGTCGTCATATTAGTCGGTGGATTTTTTGGCGCCAAGAAAATTGCAGACAGCAAAAAGCCACCTGAAAAGAAGATTGAAAAAACGGTTACAACCGTGTTCACTTCAAACGTGGAGAATGGTGCGATTCAGGTCGAGCTTCCAGTCACAGGTTCGTTAAAAGCAAAGAACCGCGTTGACCTATTTAGTGAAGTACAAGGTGTGATGCTTCCTGATGGTGGGAAATTCAAAGCTGGTACGGCTTTCAGCGCTGGTCAATCTCTAGTTTCGATAAATGCTGATGACTTCAAGGCAAGTTTGATGTCTCAACGAAGCAATTTGCAGAACTTGGTAACCGCAGCCTTGGCAGACTTACGGTTAGATTACCCCTCTTCTTTTGACAACTGGAACAGCTATCTGTCAAATCTGGATGTAAACAAATCGATTCCTGCGCTGCCGGAACCAGCATCCGACAAGGAGCGGATGTTCATAACGGGTCGGAACATCTACACCACTTATTACAGCATTAAGAATGCTGAAATCATCTTGGCTAAGTACAATCTCTCTGCCCCATTCAATGGGATATTGACCAATGCGATGGTCACGCCAGGAACGGTTATCAGACCCGGACAGAAGTTGGGAGAATTCATCGACCCAAGTGTTTATGAATTGGAAGCTCCGATCAGCTCTTCAATGATCAACTACCTGAAAGTGGGACAACAAGTTCAAGTACGAGCAACCGATAATTCGGACAGAAATTGGACTGGGTCTGTAACTCGAATCAATCGGTTGATCGATCCGAAATCGCAGAGCATCAGTGCCTTCATTCAAGTTAGTGGTGCTGGGCTAGAAGAAGGAATGTTCTTGGAGGCAAGCATTGATGCCGCCAAATTGGAGAACGCTTTTGAAATTGCACGTTCAGTGATATTTGATGAAGACCAAGTCTTCTTAGCCGTTGATTCCATTTTGGTTCAACAGACAGTTTCCGCCATTCACTTCAACGAAAAGACAGCGATTGTACGGGGGCTTGAAAACGGTGCTCAAGTATTGTCTAAAATGCCTCCCGGAGCTTATCCTGGAATGAAAATTCAGGTTTATAGGGAGTTAGAAGATTAGTGAATTAGCCAATAAAACAGCAAACGACCAATTCTAAAAACCTAAAAAACTAATCACCTAATCACCTAAAAAATGAGAGGCGTAATAGCTCACTTTATAAAGTATCCGGTTGCCGTGAATGTCTCCATTCTGGGGATATTCCTGCTAGGATACATCGGCATGAGTTCCATGCGTTCAAGCTTCTTTCCGTTGCAGGATTCTAAGATTGTCAACATCCAAGTTGTATATCCGGGGGCTTCTCCAGAGGAGATGGAAGAAGGCGTAGTTCTCAAAATTGAGGACAACATTAGAGGATTAGTTGGGGTTGATCGGTTCACTTCCGCTTCAGCTGAGAATTCGGCCAATATTAAAGTTGAAGCCCAGAAAGGGTACAACATCGATGTCCTTTTGGCGGATGTGAAGAATGCGGTGGATAAGGTTCCCTCCTTTCCTGCCGAGATGGAACCGCCTGTTGTTTCCAAATTGGAAAACTTAACTACCGCCATCAGTTTTGCGGTGAGCGGAGAAAATATCTCACTTAGGTCATTAAAATCCATTGGAAGGCAAGTGGAGAACGACATGCGGAATACCGATGGTATTTCTCAAGTGACGCTTTCTGGTTTCCCTGAAGAGGAGATTACTATTTCCTTGAACGAGGAGAAAATGAGAGCGTACAATTTGTCGTTCCGGCAAGTAGCCGGTGCCATTGCCAACAACAACCTTCTTTCAACAGGAGGTTCGATAAAGACCGAAGCTGAGGATTATCTAATCCGAGTAAATGAGCGTTCGTACCATGCCGAAGGCGTGGACAACATCATTCTTAAAGCAGATGAAAAGGGAAGCATTATTCGTTTGAAGGACGTTGCGGTTGTAGCTGATAGCTGGTCGGAAACACCAGAGCGTTCGTATTACAATGGAAATCCTTCAGTAACTATTGATGTCAAAACAACCAACAGCGAGGATTTGATCAGTGCATCTGATGCCGTGGTTGCGTATTGCGAAAAGTATAACGAAACACACGATAACGTTCAGTTGAGTGTAACACGTGATTCATCAATTCTGATTAAGCAACGTACCGAGCTACTTCTCAAAAATGGAGTACAAGGGATCCTTTTAGTTCTGTTGTTTCTCTCGCTTTTCCTACGACCTAGACTGGCATTTTGGGTGGCCTTCGGTCTGCCCGTTTCATTCATGGGCATGTTCATGTTTGTAAACTACATGGACGTTACAATCAACGTTCTCTCCCTGTTCGGGATGATCATCGTAATTGGTATTCTGGTGGATGATGGAATTGTGATTGCCGAAAATATCTTCCATCATTACGAGAAAGGGAAGAATAGAGTTCAGGCGGCAATCGATGGAACAATGGAAGTTTTACCGGCCATTATTTCTGCCATTCTAACTACAATTATTGCGTTCTCAACATTCTTCTTTTTAGATGGTAGAGTTGGCGAATTCTTTGGCGAAGTAAGCATCGTTGTAATTCTTACCCTCGCTTTTTCGTTGATAGAGGCATTGATAATATTGCCATCTCACGTTGCGCATTCTACCGCGCTTTCTCCACGACAAAAAATCTATTGGTTTAATGAAAAAGCCGATATTTTCTTGAATTGGTTGAGGGACAAGTCCTACATGCCTACTCTGAAATTCTTCATGAAGTACAAGCAGCTTGGCTTTGCGATTATGATCTCTGCATTGCTACTTACTGGCGGATCCATTGCCGGAGGCATCATTAAAGGAACATTCTTCCCTCCTGTAGCCAGTGATCAAGTAAACGTGACACTGAAGATGCCGCAAGGTGTGAACCCGAATACAACTGACTCGCTCATAACTGAAATTGAAAAGGCCGTTTGGATAGTAAATGAGGAATTCACAGCCAAGCAGACCGGTAATGTCCCAGTCGTAATAAATTCGATCAGACAGATCGGACCTGGTACAGCAAACGCCAAACTAATCGTGAATCTTTTGCCAGGTGAGGATCGGGATTTTCAGTCTGCTGAAATAGCAGACGCCATTGCTCAAAGAGCCGGTAAGTTCCCACAAGCTGAAAGTGTAATCTTTGATTCAGGGATGAACTTTGGCGGAAAGCCAGTTTCGGTTTCTCTGATCAGCTACAATATTGACGAGTTGAAAGCCGCGAAAGAAGAACTGAAGTATGTATTGAATACCAATACGCTTTTAAGAGACGTAGCTGACAACGACCCAGCCGGCATCAAGGAAGTCCGCGTTACCTTAAAAGACAAAGCCTACTTACTCGGCTTTAGTTTGAGTGATGTGGTAAGTCAAGTACGAGCTGGTTTCAACGGTTTGCAAGTCCAGCGTTTTCAGCGTGGACAAGACGAGATTATCGTTTGGGTACGCTACGATATTGATGAACGTTCATCAATCAAGAATCTAGATGAGATGCGGGTGATTTCAAACACCGGTCAACGCGTTCCACTTAGCGAAATAGCCAATTACACAATTGATCGAGGTGTGATTTCAATCAATCACCTGGATGGAAAACGTGAGGTGCAAGTCTTTGCTGACTTAAAGAATCCAAAGGAAAGTGCAAGTGATATTGTAGCTGATATTCAGGATAATGTAATGCCAGTTATTCAATCTAAATACCCAACTGTGTCTGCACTTTACGAAGGACAGAACAGAGAAGCGGCCAAAGTTCAGAACTCGGCAAAAAAGGTTTTCCCAATCATCCTCTTCATTATTTACATCGTGATTGCGTTCACGTTCCGATCATACAGTCAGCCGCTGTTGTTGCTATTGATGGTTCCTTTCAGTTTGATTGGAGTTGCCTGGGGGCACTGGATTCACGGTTTTCCAATCAACATTCTTTCGTTCCTCGGAATCATTGCTTTGATTGGAATTGTGGTCAACGATGGACTCGTCTTTATCTCCAAACTCAACATCTATCTGAAAGAAGGTCATGACTTTGACGAAGCCATCATCCAAGCTGGAAAGTCTCGATTCAGAGCAATCTTCCTAACCTCTGCAACCACCATTGCAGGTCTTTCCCCATTGATATTTGAAACAAGCCGACAAGCCCAATTCCTAATTCCCATGGCGATTGCAATTGCTTACGGAATCGGTATCGCTACCATTCTTACGCTGATTATGCTTCCAATGCTATTATCCGTTGGTAATACAATTAAGGTGCATGGTCTATGGCTGTGGGAAGGAAAAAAACCGAGTAAGGAATCTGTTGAGCGTGCGATTAAAGAACTAGAAGCGGAAAGTCAAGATGCGATAAGTGAATAGTGACTAGTGAAAGGCGAAGGGTGAAAGACGAAAAGTGAAAAGTGAAATGACAAATAGAGTTTATGTATTCCAAAAGATTGCCGCGTCATTCTTGCAAAGATTGGCGTCCTTTTTAGGTTTGGTATTGTCAACTGTTCTCGATACACCGCCTAAAAAAGGCGGCACTCGAACTGACATCGCACTATTCCCTACTGTCACTTCGAGTGATTTTGAGGGACGAAAAATTGTATCGAGAAGCAACTTCTCCGTTCAAATACCAAGTCAACGTCTACACTGGTTAAGCACAATTCTTGCTATCGTGAGTGTTGGCCTGCTTTCTACTTCCGCCCAAACCTTATCTCTGGAAGAAGCCACTACCCTAGCACTTCAACACAACTACGACATTCAATTGGCGCAGAAAAGTGTTGAGGCTGCAGACAATAACGCGAGCATTTACAACACAGGTTTTCTTCCAACGGCAAACTTGAGTGGTAACGGAACCATTAACTACAATGCTGGAGAAAATGAAACGTCTCAAGGAACCAGCACCTTTGATGCGACAGACGCCTATCAATATGGCGCCTCAGTGGGAATCAGCTACACCATTTTCAATGGGCTTGGACGTAAATACAATTACAAGTCACTAAAGGAGCAGCACAATCTGACCGAGCTTCAGGCCCAGCAAATCATTGAGCAAACCATGGTTCAGTTGAGCAGTGCATACTATCAGATTGCGCAGCTTTCAGAGAACGTTTCCATTTTAGAGAATGCCAAGGAGATTAGCAAGATTCGTTTAAAGCGCGCACAATATGCTTTTGAATATGGACAAGGTTCTCAACTTAATATTCTGAATGCAGAGGTTGATGTAAACAACGACAGCATCAACCTACTGAACACCCTGCAGCAGCTAGACAACGCAAAGCGAAATCTCAACCTGATTCTTGGTAGAAAATTGGACGAATCATTCAGCGTGGATACTGCGGTAACATTTAACCTCGCTTTATCTGCCGATGACCTCAACTCAAAAGCTCAAGAGCGAAACAACCAGATTCAACAAACGCAAAGTCAGCTTAGAAATAGCGAGTTTGCAATTAAAGCCGGTCGTTCAGGTTGGTTCCCAAGTCTGAGTGCAAATGCGGCCTACGCCTACTCCGGCAACAAGAATTCAGCAAGTCCTTTCTTGCAAGGAAGCCAGACATATGGCCCACAAGCTGGGTTGAGTTTAAGCTGGAACATCTTTGATGGAGGTGGAACTAAGACAAGAGTTCAAGGCGCTAAAATCCAGCTTGAAACTCAGAAACTTCAGCAAGAGAAAACGATTTACACGGTTGAACGAGATGTGTTGAATGCTCATGCGTCCTATCAGAATGCGCTGTTCGTATTGAAAGCACAGCAAGACAACTTAGCCACTGCCAAACGCAATTTCGACCGGAGCAATGAGATGTACAAGAATGGGCAGATCACTTCCATTGAATTCAGAACGGCTCAACTCAATATGCTCAACGCACAAAGCAGTGTCAGCCAAGCCAAGTACAGCGCCAAGAATGCGGAGTTGCAGTTGAAGCAATTGGCTGGTATTCTTTCAGAGTAAAGGCTCTGACTACTTATCCGACCAAACGGCCAGTTCGTTTCCTGAAGGATCCAGGAATTGAAACCTTCTCCCACCTGGAAAGGAGAAAGTGTATTTCGTGATAGTTCCACCAGCATTCTTCACGTCATCGAGTGAAGACTCAAGATTAGAATGATACAGCACCACGAGGGCTCCATTCACAGGTTGATCTTCGGTTAGTTCAAAACCACCTTGTAGGCCGCTTTCATCGAACGCAATATAGGTAGGACCATAATCCGTGAATTCCCAGTTAAATGCTTTGGTGTAAAACGCTTTGACTAATTCAAGGTCTGTTGCCTTGTACTCAACGTAGTTAATGTGGTTGTTGATTTGCTTCATGAGATGTTTTCAAAATCGAATGTAATTGTTGAATTTTAAGCCTGCTGAATTCAGCAACCAATGATGACAGAATCCTCATCGAGTAAACTTGAAGAAAATGGTAAAGAAGATCACGGCTCTCTGGACTACAGGAATCCTTCTTTCTATCCTATTAATTGCTTGCTGCAAAAGAGAATACCTGATTACAGGATTGAGTGGTACAGAGGCGTATGAACTTATCGGTGATTCTGTCAGTTATGAGAACTTGGATACTATACGTGGGCCTTTTCGGCTGAACCTCATTCCTGAACTAGAATATCTCACCGCTCAGGCCGTTCCTGGCATCAGTCGAACTTTGGCGACATCCTGTGCGCATGAATTCATCAATTCAATTGAAAACGTCTCGTTGTTCCTTGATAAACCATTTATCTATGATCACGACACTATTCCGGCTAATCAAAACTTAATTGGTTTGGTGACAAGCACCATCTATCAAGAATATGATATCATCGATTTCCATTTAGACTTCGACACTACGTTCATGGCCAGCTCCCAATTCAGTACGGAGTCCTACACCTTCGAAGTTGTTGCAACAACATCTGATAGCATGGTCCTTACGGTGGCTCGTGATCTATACATCGACATTGATTAATTGCCCCCACCCCACAAAAAAAACACCCGTCCGCAAAAAGCAGACAAGTGGTAACTACCAGCCGAACCCCGTAACCTTTAGCTAGGTGCTGGCAGCTTTGCGTTAAGCGGCTAAGCCTTTGGTGGCTTTGCTCCAAGCTCACTTTTTCGATAATTAAGCTTACTGACGCATTTTCATGTATTGATTGTTGACACAGTTCGCTGAACAGACCCAACAGACCCGATTTTCCACACGCTTTAGAAGACACGAAAGACAAAACTTTGCCTTCCAAAGACCTTTACTAAGATCAAGCGAGGTCGTTAGTATGCACGAACGACAAAACTTTGCCTTCCAAAGACCTTTACTAAGATCAAGCGAGGTCGTTAGTGTGCACGAAAGAGGAAACTTTGCCTTCCAAAGACCTTTACTAAGATCAAGCGAGGTCGTTAGTATGCACGAAAGAGGAAACTTTATCTTCTAAAAACCTTTTCTAAGGCAAGAAAGCCCTTTTCTAA
>JBLFWJ010000134.1:0-9465 GCA_047611425.1 Bacteroidia bacterium
CACTAATCCGTACGAATTATTAGTCGCAGTAATCCTCTCTGCGCAATGCACCGATAAGCGGGTCAATATCGTCACGGGCCCGTTGTTTCAACGTTTCCCAGAACCTCAATCCCTTGCCGCTGCCTCGGTAGAAGAGGTTTTCCAGTACATCCGAAGCATCAGCTATCCTAATAATAAGGCCAAGCATTTGGTGGGAATGGCCAAGATGCTGGTAGATGAGTTTAAGGAAATAGTGCCGTCAGATATTACTGAACTTCAGAAAATGCCAGGGGTTGGACGGAAAACGGCCAATGTAATTGCGTCAGTGGTTTATGATAAACCAGCAATGGCTGTTGACACGCATGTATTTAGAGTCTCGGATAGGCTTGGATTAACCTATCGGGCAAAGACGCCTTTGGAAACGGAAAAACAATTGGTTAAATGCATACCAGAGAAGTACATCGCCACTTCACATCACTGGTTGATATTGCACGGTCGATATACTTGTTTAGCTCGGAAGCCAAAGTGTGAAGAGTGTGGCCTCACTCACTGGTGCAAGTATTTCAGCAAAAACATGCAAAGTAAAGGTTGATTTTATTCGACTAAAAATTGGGTTCGTAAATACGTTACGATCTGCCTCATTAGAATTGCAATCAACGTTGAAAAGTTGACAAGCAAATCATGAACATTGACCTACCTAAAATCGTTACTTTGGCTTTCCGCCTTAGGAACAGCAACAAAGAATTTTATTGAAACGATGACATTGGAAATTGGAAATAAAGCTCCAACCTTTAAGGCGCTGGATCAAAACGGTAAGGAGCGAACCCTTGAAGAATTTGCTGGCAAAAAGTTGGTGGTTTACTTCTACCCAAAGGATAATACACCCGGTTGTACGGCAGAATCCTGTGATTTACGTGACAATTATGCACGGTTCCAATCTCAAGGATATGAGATTTTAGGTGTAAGCAAGGATTCGGCAAAGTCGCACCATAAGTTCATTGACAAGTACAATCTTCCATTTGATTTATTGGTTGATGAAGACCTTGAGGTTTGTAACGCATTTGGTGTTTGGGGAATGAAGAAATTCATGGGTAGAGAATTCATGGGAATTATCAGAACCACCTTCATTATTGATGAAAAAGGGATGTTGGAAGACATCATTACTAAAGTAAAAACAAAGGAGCATACCGCTCAAATATTGAAAGACTAAAAGACCTATAAGATGGCTGTAGACGTAAAAGCAGAAAAAATGAAGGCCCTAAAAGTGGCCATGGATAAATTGGATAAAGCCCACGGAAAAGGGGCGATTATGAGAATGGGTGACGAGCCTGCGGTTGAAGTTGATGTGATTCCTTCAGGATCCATCACCGTTGACCTTGCACTTGGAATAGGTGGATATCCACGTGGTCGAGTTACCGAGATATATGGCCCAGAATCTTCTGGTAAGACTACGTTGGCAATTCATGCCATTGCCGAAGCACAGAAAGCCGGAGGTATCGCTGCAATCATTGATGCCGAGCATGCATTCGATCGGTTTTATGCTGAAAGTTTAGGGGTTGATATTGACAACCTACTTATTTCACAACCAGACAATGGTGAGCAAGCCTTGGAGATTACAGAGAACCTAATTCGTTCTGGAGCAATTGACATCATCGTTATAGACTCTGTTGCAGCACTTACGCCAAGAGCTGAGATTGAGGGAGAAATGGGTGATTCCAAGATGGGATTGCAAGCAAGGTTGATGTCTCAGGCTTTGAGAAAATTGACTGGAACCATTAGCAAAACTGGTTGTGTATGCATTTTCATCAATCAGCTGAGAGAGAAGATTGGAGTGATGTTCGGGAACCCAGAAACAACTACTGGTGGTAACGCGCTTAAGTTTTACAGCTCTATTAGAATCGATATTAGAAGATCAAGTCAGATCAAGAATGCGGATGACGTTGCTGGTAATAGAACCAAGGTTAAAATCGTGAAGAATAAGATGGCTCCACCTTTCCGTAGGGCTGAATTCGACATCATGTATGGCCTGGGTATCAGTAAGGTTGGTGAGATTATCGACATGGGCGTAGACTTGAACATCATGAAAAAGAGTGGTTCTTGGTTCAGCTATGGTGAAACAAGATTAGGTCAAGGCCGTGATGCCGTGAAGGAATTGCTGCTTGACAACCCTGAATTGATGGAAGAGTTGGAAACGAAAATCAAAGCCGCTATGCAAAACGGTGGAGTGGTACCAGAATGAGAGAATTGATTGGTGTAGCTATTGCTCTTTCAGCGATGGTTGGTTGCAAGCCTAATGGTGGTAATTCATCCGATAGGCCCGAAAAGGATTCTGTTGTTCAAGTCGTTAATCCGTTTGACAGTATTTCCTTATTGATTAAGGAAAATCCTGCGAATGCGGACCTACTGCATGAGCGCGGAAAAATGTTCATTGCAGCAGGTGACCTCAGTGTTGCTTTAGGTGATTTGGGTCGTGCTATCATGATTGATAGTATGCAGTCTGATTACTTTCTAACCATATCGGACATATATTTTAAGGCAAATCAACCGGCCAAAAGCATGGCCTCTTTGAAAAAAGCTGGTGAGTTGGCTCCCGAAGATCCTGAAGTGCCTTTGCGCCTCGCTGAATTCTACCTCTACATTCAGAATTATACTGAAGCCGTAAATGCAACGAATGAGGCCTTGAGAATAGACAGCCGAAACGATCGGGCTTACTTTTTAAAGGGCTTTTGCTACAAGGAGGTTGGTGATACGATAAAGGCGGTTGAGCAATACCAAAAGGCAGTTGAGAATAATCCGGATCATATTGATGCCTATGTTGAAATGGCCATTCTTTATGACATTAAGGGTGATCCGGTTGCAGAACAGTATTACAAAAACGCATTAAATGTTGATCCCGATTCCAAGGAAGCACTTTACGGATTGGGACTCCATTATCAGGATTTTGACCGATTGAATGAGGCAATTCTGACATACACCGAATTGGTTGAGAAATACCCAGAATATGCCAGTGCATATTACAATATGGGGTTCATCAACTTTGAGTTTTTGAATGATCACAAACAAGCGTTGCAATACTTCAATGATGCGGTAGGGGCTGACCCTGAATATGTTTCTGCGATTTATATGCGAGGCCTCTGCTACGAGGCTTTGGGTGATGTGGCGAAAGCCAAGGCGGAATACCAATTTGCGCTGGAAAAAGATCATGGATACCAGCTTGCCGTGGACGGTTTAAAGCGTTTGCTGTAATACCGATCACGCACTTCTACCTTCTTGATTACGCTCATGTTAGCCCTAGTTTGATTGCTGGTGTGCCTGTTGCACAATTTAAATATAACTGTTGAAAACTCAATTCCTTGGATCTTGACTTTTTGAAGCATTGATCCGACCTTAGTTGTATGCAAGGCAAGAAAGACTATCAGGAGAAGCTATTCGCAAGCTTTCAGTTAAGTGAACGCATACCTAAGGACAAGTTTTTTATTCCTTTGCGTCAAGGTGTTCATAGTATCTCTTGTTCTCAAACTTGCCAACCTTAAGACTGTCAAGAGCTGATTCAAATGCTGATTTACTTAGAAATAGGGTAGAATATGGCGACCTGTCCCTAATGTCAATGAGATAGTAGAAGGTTAGGTTCTTTCGGTATTCTTTGTTTGATAGTTTAGAAAACAGACCAGCTTTCTTACTAAGTTCAAATTTCACTTTCGCCAAACTGTCCGAAACCACGTGAATTCTTTCCATTTGTCCAGCCTTTTTTAGACTGTCAAAAGCATGCTCTCTGTAGTCACCAAGTATTAGTTTTTCAGGGCTTTCTCTAGGGTGCTGTTTTGCTGAAATATACTTGTCGTTCCATTCTATTTCATAAACAGTTGGAGAGACAACATATCCGCCACCAGAATGGTCTTCGTTCTCGTTATAAACGATGCACATGTTCTCGGGTAAGTCAGTTGCTAAAATGAAATAGGGCCCGATTATTTGTTCGTTTTCAATTGTGTCAAAACAACTTGTCAAACAAGCACCAGCTAGAAGGAATATGACGGTCAGAAGTCTTCTCATTTCAGGTTAGTGCCGAGCTTTCCAAAATTTGCCCCAACGTTGCTTTGCTATAAAATGTGGCACTCAGGAGGTTCGGATTAGTAGGATTTGTCCAGCCATGATTAATAGCAATTGTTGTGTGGAGCGTTGGGTTTATGAGCGTTGGCATTAGTAAAATAAAAAGAAGGGTGGGTTTTTTAAGATAGAAGCATGGAATACAAAGTAGGCGATAGAGTAGAATGCCCACCACAAGGGCCACATTCAGGTAATAGAAAAGGGATTATAATTAAAATGCGGTCTTGCCCCGCAAACCCATCACACCTACCTGCATTAGTGAAGTACACAGATTACCCAACCCCATCAATGGCATGGGTTAACCCAATAAAAAAAATCAAATGAAACGAATACTATGCTTTTTTGGAGTACACGACTGGAAGTTTTTCAGTTACGGAAGCGATAATGGAAAAAAATGTAGAAGATGCAGTACTATCCGAAATCAATAGAAAGCACACCACTTAATTGCCGCATCAAGCGGTAAGGGTTCGGTGGGTTTTATTTTATTACACACAACGGTTTAGGCTATGAAAATATTTTTTAACGGGTAAATAACAACTGAATTATGGAATTAAAAACAGCAATTGAAATCCTAGACTATCATCAAGAATGGAGACTGGGAAAACGTGATGATATGATACACGAGCCGAAAAAATTGACAGAGGCACTTGATTTAGTACTAAGCCAAGTTAAAAAAGATTTGATAGCTGGTGTTGTAAAACCGAAGGGAACGGTTTGTAAGCATAAGGGATGTGAGCATAGATACACTAACGAGCTTGATGGTTTTTGCTTAAAGCACTACACCCAAAAATCAAACTGATTTACAACTTGTTGCTATGGAACCATTTCTCATATCCGACTTTGTCGTTATTGGTTTCAGGTGCCTGACGGTAAGAGAATTACGGCTTATTTTAAGCATAAATTTTAAATGTAACGTACCAATTACAATTAAAGTTTTTGGCAAGATGAAGGCAAATAAATAAGCATTTCAGCTTTTCTGAAATGCTGTTTGTTCAAGGCTAGAAGGTAGCGAATCTCACCAGGGATTTTTCAAGTCTCCCGCAACGTAAGTGTGATTTCGCTCTTTAAAAAGACTGGCTTCAGAACCGTTCCTTAAATCGAGTGGATTCTTGTTGCCGGCCTTGTAAATAAAAGAAACAGGTAAGAGCACCACGAAGAAAACGATTGTAAGCAATACCCGAGACATGACGTAGCCAATAGCCTTGGAAAGAAGCAACCAAAGCGCAACGACTCTATTACCTACAAACGGAATAGCGAAAGAAACAGCACCGAGTCCAAGTGCAATCCAAATCATCAAATACAGATCAATCGCATAGCCGATAAGGCAAAAACCTCCGACCATTACTGCAAGATCAATGCGTTCTTTTTTCGAAGCCATCTCAGAAATGTTTTTGTTGTTGAGAACGAGAAATCTTATGGTTAGATGAGGCGCGGAAACCGATAATAGCCATAGCTACTTGAGGGTTTTCGCAACGAAATATGGCCATAAGAAAGCCGTACGGAAACCAAAGGATATTTCTGAGATGGCTTCTTATCATTAAAAGAGTGTGTAAACAAAAGGTGCAATGGGCGAACTTCCTCCAATCACGATTAGAATTCCTAGCAGCAACAAAACGATGATGATTGGGGCAAGAATCCACTTCTTGCGTTCCATCATAAATTGAAATAGGTCTGTAAGGAAGTCCATTAATTGCGTTTGTTCCGGGCCAAAGAAACGAATCTCAGTCGAGCACGAACTCGGTTTTCCATTCGTCTTTCTCGGGCCATACGGGTTGGTCGGGTTTCATAAATATGGAATTGTTGATTACCAACACATCCATTTCTGTTCGCATAAAGCACCGGTACGCATCTTCTGGTGTACATACAATTGGCTCTCCGCGTACATTAAAACTGGTGTTGATCAACACGGCAATTCCAGTTTGGCGTTTGAATTCAGAAAGCAAATCATGAAATGCTGCATTGGTTTCCTTGTGTACAGTTTGAATTCGGGCCGAACCATTCACATGTGTTATGGAAGGAAGGCTAGACCGTTTGACGTAAAGCTTCTCCTTCATGCCAAGCTCAGCGTAATTATCCGGCAGCTCTTTCATGTGGCTCTTGGCCACATCATGTACCAAAAGCATATAGGGAGAAGGTCTGTCAGTATCGAAATACTCCGAAACATCCTTGGCCAGAACCGCTGGTGCAAATGGTCTGAATGACTCCCGATACTTGATCTTAAGATTGAGTTTGAGTTGCATTTCCTCGTTTCGAGGATCTGCCAAAATGCTTCTGTTGCCCAATGCACGTGGGCCGAATTCCATTCTTCCGGACATTCGCCCAACGATGTTTCCATTGGAAAGGAGGGAAGCTAGTTTGGCGTTTAGTTCACTGTCGGGATAGGATTCGTAAGACGCACCGAATTGGGATTTCAATACTTCGATTTCATTCTCGGCTGGAGCTGGGCCCAAATAACTTCCCTCGGTGGATTCAAACTCCGTTTGAGCTTTTCGTTCCTCTCCAAAGGAAATATGAGAAGCAGCCAAAGCGCCACCGATTGCGCCTCCAGCATCTCCAGCCGCTGGCTGAATAAATATCTTTTCGAAAATGTTGGCTCGTTCCAGGTGGCCGTTTGCCACGCAATTCAATGCCACACCACCCGCCAAGCACAGGTTTTTCTCTCCTGTTAACCGCTGCGCTTCCTGACTCATCTTGAGTACAATCTCCTCGGTCACTTGCTGTATGGCCATGGCCAAATTGCAATGCTCTTGGTTGAATTCCGTCTCGGGCTCACGCTTCTTAATTCCGAAGATGGAAGCCATCCTAGAATTGTTGGTCATTTTTAAACCCGTGGCATAGTTGAAGAATTTCTGGTTTAACCAGATTGATCCATCCGTTTTGATTTCCACCAACTTCGATTTAATCAACTCGACAAACTTTTTAGTCTGTTCAGATTCGGGGTTTCCGTAAGGAGCCAACCCCATCAATTTATATTCACCTGAATTCACCTTGAATCCAAGGAAATACGTGAAAGCGGAGTAGAGTAGACCCAATGAGTGTGGGAAATGCAATTCCTTTAAAACGGTGATGTCTTTACCCTTTCCGTGGCAAATTGAAGCGGTGGCCCATTCGCCTACACCGTCAATAGTGAGGATGGCTGCCGATTCAAATCCACTGGGGTAGAATGCGCTGGCAGCATGAGATAAATGATGCTCTGGAAAAAGGAGTTTGGTTTTCTTCCAATCCACCTTTCCGATCTGCTTAAGCTCGCTTCGGATCTCTCGCTTTAGAAAAAGCTTTTCCTTGAGCCATATTGGCATCGAGGTCATAAACGACTTCAATCCTTTAGGCGAGAATGCATAATAGGTTTCGAGCAATCGCTCAAATTTCAGAAGTGGTTTGTCGTAGAAAACGATGGCATCAACTTCACTCAACGTGAGTCCTGATTCCTTTAAACAATACTGAATAGCGTTGCTGGGAAATGCAGCATCGTGCTTTTTTCGAGTGAAGCGTTCTTCCTGGGCTGCTGCAATTATTTCACCGTTAACGCAGAGTGCTGCTGCCGAATCGTGGTAAAATGCAGAAACACCTATGATGTTCATAGGCCTCCAATTCGTTCGGTCGACCAAGCTTCTGGATCAGCCGCAAATCGGGCTTTGGTCTTTTTCCAAGTGTTCTGAAATAATTCGGAATAGCGATAGTCGTTCAGGTGCTTTTCAGATTCCCAATGACTCTTGGTAAACATCACTTCTGGCTTCTTGGCATCCTGAAGGAGTTCTACACCAGAACAACCATCAAACTGAATAATCTTGGGTGCCATTTCTTCAAACGTTTGCTTAAACGCTTCAACCTCCTCTGGCCGGAATGTCATCCTAACCAATCTTACGATCATGGAATTCTATTCTTACAACGTGATTAATTGCTAGGCCAAGCAAGGAGGCTGCGTTGCCTTGATTCTGAGCAATTTCAAGAAATCCGGTGCATCCAAATAATGCCAGCTTTTCGCCCATGCTTACTTGATTGTAACTGGAAGAAATCTTACGGATGTTATCTCGCGTTCGATGAAAACAGATCTCGAATGGTCTGCCTTTTCCGAAGCTCTTGAACATCTCCTCGGTGATGTTGGTAATGGCATTTTCATACCGATCAATATGAACAACACTCCCTTGTATTGTTCCGGTACCATGCGTTACAGGTGCCAACAACGGACGTTGCATAACGCCATTTAGTTTCTTTCCAAGCACTTCCATTGTTCCGCCTTTAGACAGATGGGTTGCGGCAGTCACGAACACATCTCTACTCGGAAACGTGATGTTTGAACTCGTTACATTTTCCAAACTAAAAACCTCATCAACCTCTTTTTCGAAGATCATCGAGAACATCCCATTATCCGCTCCAATAAAATATTGGTCGTCCATCTTAACGGCCACAAACTGAACGTCTTCACTCACTTCAGGATTAACGCTAATCAAGTGAACCGTTCCTTTTGGGAATGCCTTGTAGGCATGCTTTATAATGTAGGCTGCTTCCGGAATGTAAAATGGCTTTACATCGTGCGACAGGTCTACGATTTTCGCCTCCGGATTCAATGAGAGTATCGCTCCCTTCAACATACCCACGTAATAGTCGCGAGTACCCATGTCGGTTGTTAAAGAAATGATCGACATCGTTGGTTTTTAGGGCAATCCTAGGGGTGAAAATGCGTTACTTTGAAGCACTCAAAGCTACGTGCTAAAAGGCGAAAATTAAAGCAAAACAAGCTGAATTGGGAGAAAGAATAATTGAATTAACGAGTATACCTCCGTTGGAGTTGTTTGGTGTGAACGATCGCAAGCTTCGCGCGATTGCCAAGCACTTTCCAAAATTGAAAATTATTGGTCGGGGAACCGAACTCAAAATCATGGGTGACGAAGAGTCGTTGGCCGTTTTTGAGGAAAAGTTTGCCACCTTGATGGAGTACTACGATATGTACGGTGTGCTACCTGTTACTGAGATGGAGCGGGTGATGAAGGATGAGGAGACCAATAAAACCATCAAGAAAGACGACAAGGTTCTTGTCTACGGAGAAGGTGGGAACTTGATTAAAGCACGGACGAAAAGCCAGCAGGATATCGTCACCGCAATTGATGAGAAGGACATGGTTTTTGTGATCGGGCCTGCAGGATCGGGTAAGACATACACGGCCGTTGCAATGGCCGTTCGGGCATTGAAAAGTCAACAAGTCAAGCGAATCATCTTAACCAGACCAGCAGTAGAGGCCGGTGAAAGCATCGGGTTTCTTCCTGGTGATTTGAAGGAAAAGCTAGATCCATATTTGCAACCATTGTATGATGCGTTGATGGATATGATTCCACCTGCAAAGCTTCGAGGCTATTTGGAAGATGGAACGATTCAGATTGCACC
>JBLFWJ010000135.1:0-9404 GCA_047611425.1 Bacteroidia bacterium
CAGCGATGACCTTAATCTGATCTACGGTGATGTTTCCAACCTTAACTCGGTTAGATTCAGCAGAACCGCTTTTCAGCTTAATGGCTTCTTTGATAGCTACCGCCACCGGTGGTTTCTTAATCACAAAATCGAAAGACTTATCGACATAAACTGTGATTACCACTGGCAGAACCTTACCCGCCTGATCCTGAGTTCTAGCATTAAATTGCTTACAGAACTCCATAATGTTGACACCCTTTGCACCAAGTGCAGGGCCAACAGGAGGGGAAGGATTGGCGGCATTACCCCTAATTTGGAGTTTAATGAATCCGCTTACTTCTTTTGCCATGTTTAACTATTTGTTAATTGATCTATATGATTAACAGTGCACTGGGAAGCTTTAATCAGGGCACTGGGAAATCCTCGTTAATTACTCTTTCTCCACCTGCATGTAACTCAATTCTAATGGTGTCTTCCTTCCGAAGATCTTTACCATCACTTTGAGTTTCTTCTTCTCTGCATTTATTTCTTCAATCAAACCGCTGAAGCTGTTGAACGGGCCATCAATTACTTTGACCGCTTCTCCAACGATGAATGGAATGTTCAATTCCTCATCACTCTCGGCCAGGTCATCAACTGTTCCGAGTATTCTACTCACCTCACTTGCTCTCAATGGAACTGGCTCACCTCCTTTGGTTTCACCTAAAAAACCAATCACTCCTGTGAGGTTCTTAATAATGTGTGGCAATTCACCAATCAAATCAGCCTGAAGCAATATGTAGCCAGGAAAGAAACTTCTCTCCTTACTAACCTTCTTACCCTTTCGGATTTGATAAACCTTCTCAGTCGGAATCAACACCTGATCGACATGAGCCTTCATTCCGCTGTGCAGAACTTCGGATTCAATCATCTCCTTAATCTTTCTCTCCTTACCAGAGATAGCCCGTACCACGTACCACTTTTTGGTTGATTCAGTCATAGTCGTCATAATTCTGATTAGAACAACTCGTAAAAGAATCCGAGAATACCCCTCCAAAGAGCATCTTCAGCACCTCTAATTCCGAATACAAAATCCATTGCGAAAATGACAAGGGATATAACCAAACTAGCTACAGCAACAGTAACGGTGCTGCTTTGAAGGTCAGACCATGATGGCCATGTTACCTTGTTTACCAGTTCTGAATAGGACTCTTGTACGTAATTAGTGATCTTAGACATCTTTATTCCTTCTTAATGTACGGGTGGAGAGACTTCTCGCCTTGCACACTTTCATCATTTAATCAAGCACGGGAGGAGAGACTCGAACTCCCGACACCTGGTTTTGGAGACCAGTGCTCTACCAACTGAGCTACACCCGTTTAAGGACGTTGAAAGGCGTTCCGGATAAACCGGAACACCTCTTCAACATTCTTGTATTTGATTGGTATTACTTAATGATCTCAGTTACTTGACCAGCACCCACAGTTCTACCACCCTCACGGATTGCAAATCGTAGACCTTTATTGATTGCTACTGGAGCAATAAGGTGAACTGTAATTGTCAAGTTATCACCAGGCATAACCATTTCCTGTCCTTCCGGTAGGAAAATCTCTCCTGTTACATCCGTTGTTCTAACATAGAACTGTGGACGATACTTATTGTGGAATGGAGTGTGACGTCCACCTTCTTCTTTCTTAAGGATATAAACTTCAGCCTTAAACTCAGTATGAGGAGTAATGCTTCCTGGCTTGGCGATAACCATACCTCTCTTGATAGACTCCTTCTCAATACCTCTCAATAGAAGACCAACGTTGTCTCCAGCCTCACCTCTATCCAAAATCTTACGAAACATCTCAACACCTGTAATGGTAGAAGTCAAATTCTCGTCTCCCATACCAAGGATTTCAACTGCATCTCCTGTGTTGATCACACCTGATTCGATACGACCAGTAGCAACAGTTCCACGACCAGTAATTGAGAATACATCCTCAACTGGCATCAAGAAATCCTTATCAACCTCACGCTTAGGAATTTCGATGTAGCTATCAACAGCATCCATCAACTCCATAATCTTCTCAGACCACTTAGCATCACCTTCTAGACCTCCAAGAGCAGAACCTTGAATTACAGGAACGTTATCTCCGTCATAGTCGTAAAAAGAAAGTAATTCTCTTACCTCCATTTCAACGAGCTCAAGAAGCTCTTCGTCATCAACCATATCACACTTGTTCATAAAAACAACCATGCTAGGAATACCTACCTGACGACCAAGAAGGATGTGCTCACGAGTCTGTGGCATAGGACCATCAGTTGCAGCACAAACCAAAATAGCTCCGTCCATTTGGGCAGCACCAGTAACCATGTTCTTTACGTAGTCAGCGTGACCAGGACAGTCAACGTGAGCGTAATGACGATTTGCTGTTGAATACTCTACGTGAGAAGTATTAATAGTAATACCACGCTCTTTTTCCTCTGGTGCATTGTCAATCTGATCAAAGCTCATCGTTTCAGAAAGACCTTTATCAGCCAACACTCTGGTGATAGCAGCAGTAAGTGTAGTCTTTCCGTGGTCTACGTGACCGATGGTACCGATATTCAAGTGGGGCTTGGAACGGTCAAAATTCTCTTTAGCCATAGCTAGTTGTTTTTAATAATGATTAGTTACTGATGAAAAAAAAATAAATTCTAGTTAATGTGTCTATTGTATCGGTACCAAATGAAGTAAGAGCCAATGAGGGGAATTGAACCCCTGACCTCGTCCTTACCAAGGACGCGCTCTACCCCTGAGCTACATCGGCCTTTTTTCGTTTTTTAAATGAGCGGGAGACGAGATTCGAACTCGCGACCCTCAGCTTGGAAGGCTGATGCTCTACCAACTGAGCTACTCCCGCTTAAACAAAAAATGGTGGGGAGAGAAGGATTCGAACCTTCGAAGGTATAAACCAACAGATTTACAGTCTGTCCTCGTTGGCCGCTTGAGTATCTCCCCTCCGATACAATAAAATATTTTCAAAGAACGAGCCGGTGGAGGGATTCGAACCCCCGACCTGCTGATTACAAATCAGCTGCTCTAGCCAACTGAGCTACACCGGCAAGCTAAATTTTCCTTTGGTGGTAAGGCTTTCATGGCTTTTACAACAGTCAAACCCCTCAAAAAAGGACTGCAAATGTAATCATTTATTGAACGACACCAAACGCAAGGCATTTATTTAGGTTTTAATTCCACTCTAAACCCACATTTTAATTCATAAAAAAGGTGGTCGAAATGACCACCTCCACAAACGTACAAAAAGCCGATTACGGCATAGCTTTTTCTTTTCTTTTTTTAAGCTGTCTCCTTAGTGCTTCTCCTGCTTGATCAATTGCTTCTTCAAACGATTTGCATTGCTTTTTCGAAAACAAATCATTTCCAGGAATAATCAATTTAATCTCAGCAATCTTATTTGACATTGCATCATTCTTATCTAGCCTCAGATAAACTTGGGCATCAATAATCTCCGAATTGTATGATTTTAGTTTTTCAACGCGTTGCTCTATGAACTGCAATAATTTGTCATCTGCGTCAAAATGTATGGACTGGATTTTTACTGTCATGATATTTGGTTTTAGGCCCTCGGATGGGCTTGTTTATAGATCTTATTAAGTTTTTCTATCGAATTGTGCGTGTAAACTTGTGTAGCCGACAGACTTGCGTGCCCCAAAATCTCTTTGATTGAATTGAGGTCTGCCCCATTGTTTAACATGTGTGTAGCAAAAGTGTGACGCAATACGTGTGGGCTTTTCCTCTTTAAGGTTGAGACCATTCTAAGGTATGCATTCACCTTTCTATAAACAAATCCTTCGTTCACTTTTTCTCCTTTGTCATTTACCAATAATCCCAATTCAGATTTCAGGTCTGGAAAGAGGTCTTCGCGTTCCTCAATATATAACCCGATCATCTCGGAAAGGTTTCTTGAAAACGGGATCAATCTTTCCTTATTACGCTTACCTAACACCTTTAACTGATTTTGGGAGAAATCGATGTCTGAATCTTGCAGACCAATCAATTCGCTGCGCCTCATTCCAGTACAATAAAGCAGCTCGATAATCAGTCTATCCCTCCTTCCAGAAAAGTCGTCTGTGAATTTCAAATCATTCAGAAGTTGTTCCATCTGAGCTACCTCCAAAAACATGGGTAGCTTTTTAGAAGTTTTCAGGCTTAGAACCTTTGCTGTCGGATTGACCTCCACATTACCAAGACGAATGTGATAACGGAAGAATGATCTTAATGTGGAGACCTTGCGATTTACAGACCGAGGGTCGTAGCCGTTCTCATCCATAATGCTAATGACCCATGAACGGATGTCGTGGTGATCAGCTTTTAATAAATCAGGATAATCTGATACTTGAGAAAGATGTGAGTAGAATTGATTGAGGTCGTAAGCATAGGCCGTAACTGTATGCTTGGAACTTCTGCGCTCCTTTTTTAGGTATTCCGTAAACTCCTCAATCCTGTCCATAAAAAAAAATCCGGTGTGAGGCCAAGTTAGGCATCCCGCACCGGATTATCAATTTCAGCAAAAATATTCTTAGTCCTCGGCAATAACTAAGGCCTGAATGTATCTGGCCTTCTTAACTTGCTTTCTGCGAACTACAGATGGCTTATTGAATTGCTTACGCGCTCTTAGCTGACGCATGCCTTGTGTCTTGTCAAACTTTCGTTTGAACTTCTTCAGGCTTCTCTCGATGTTCTCTCCTTCTTTTACAGGAATGATTATCATATCTGTTACTCCTTTAATTTAACGGGCGGCAAAAGTAATGATCCGATCGTGGTTGACAAAATTATTTCAAAAGGATTTTTGAGATAACTAATTTCTGGATCTCAGAGGTTCCTTCACCTATTGTACACAGTTTAGAATCACGGTAAAACTTCTCGGCTGGAAAGTCTTTGATGTAGCCATATCCACCATGAATCTGTACAGCTTCAGTACTATTCCTAACACATACTTCTGAGGCGAAATACTTAGCCATAGCTGATTGAAGTGTTACGTTCTCACCATGGTCTTTCATATCCGCAGCATGCATGGTCATCAATTCAGCTGCATCGTATTCTGTTGCCATATCGGCCAACTTGAATGCAATGCCTTGAAAATGTGCAATTGGCTTCCCGAATTGAACGCGTTCTTTGGCATATTTGACTGAACAATCCAACGCGCCTTTTGCAATCCCTAAAGAGACGGCAGCAATGGAAATTCTTCCTCCATCCAACACCTTCATGGCTTGAACGAATCCCTGTCCGACTTCTCCCAATCTGTTTGTATCAGGGATACGGCAATCTTGAAAAATCATTTCGGCCGTTTCAGAAGCACGCATACCAAGCTTATTCTCCTTCTTACCTGCTAGAAATCCTGGCGTTCCTCTTTCCACTACAAAAGCTGTCATTCCTTTTGAATCACCCTTCTCCCCTGTTCGTACAATCACAACAGCGATATCACCAGTGATGCCGTGTGTAATAAAATTCTTCGCTCCATTGATAATCCAGTCGTCTCCATCTTGAATGGCCGTTGTTTCCATTCCTCCTGCATCCGAACCTGTGTTGTGCTCGGTTAATCCCCAGGCACCAATCCACTCGCCAGAAGCCAATTTTGGTAACCACTTTTCCTTTTGAGCTTCATTTGCATGCTGCAGAATATGCCCAGTGCACAATGAGTTATGTGCAGCTACAGACAAACAGATACTTCCACAAACGCGGCCGATTTCGGTCAATGCCGTTACATAATCGGTGTACTTAAATCCAGCACCACCATATTCTTGCGGTACAAGAATGCCCATCAATCCTAGTTCGCCCATTTTGTGAAATAGGTCGGCCGGAAATTCTTGGCTCTCATCCCACTCCATCATTTTTGGACGAATGTTCTGCTCTGCAAAATCACGCACCATTGAGGCGACCATTTGCTGATTCTCTGATAATTGAAAATCTATCATCTCTAATATTCTACTAAGGTTAACAGCTGCTCGCTGTACTTTTTCAAAGGCTCGGTTCCATTAAGGAACGAAAGGCCTACAACAAATGAGAAGCCGGCTACATTTCCATCTTGCTTCTTTATCAATTCGGCTGCAGCACATGCTGTTCCGCCCGTGGCGAGAAGGTCATCATGCACTAAAACGTTCATTCCAGAAGTGACTGCATCAACATGCATTTCTACTTCTGCTTGCCCGTATTCTAATTCGTAAGCATGAGACACTGTTTTATATGGAAGCTTACCAGCTTTTCTCACTGGAATAAATGGAACGCGTAATCCTGTTGCGACCATCATCCCAAATAGAAAGCCTCTGCTTTCAACTCCAACAACGGCATCAATTTTCCAATCGCCCATCTGAGCCACCATGTGCTCGGCAATATCAACGGACAACTGATGATCCATTAATATAGGTGTGATGTCCTTGAACATTATGCCCGGCTTTGGAAAGTCGGGTACGTTGCGAATGGCTTGTTTAATACGGTCTTGAAGCATTTAGTGCTTATCCAAATTGGGCTGCAATTTTACAACAAGTTCAGTGAATAGTGAAAAGCTGCCAGCGATTAGTTAGCCGGACAGATCAATTAGTTACTCTGCTATCAAATATGGCCTCAGTTTTTGAAGCAGCTCTGGATTGATAAGGTGGATCTTGCCTAAATCTGAAACCTGCTTAAACGGGCCGTGTTGTTGTCGGTAATTGACTATCGCTTTGGCCACATTGTACTTTATATAAGGGTGATTCTTTATATCCTCGTAGGTGGCGGTATTGATGTTGATGGCTTGAAGTAATTCTGCGGTAACAAAAATTTCAGCCTCTATACCTGCATACCTGGCTGAATCCATTCCCCACACATCAAGCAATTGCTCCTTGGAATGAAAGCCACCGAGGTTGTTCCTGAATTTGACGATTCGTCTGGCAAATGATGGCCCAATTCCATAAAGCTTAACTAGTTCTAATGTGTCTGTCAAGTTGAGATTAATGCTGAGCTTTTTGAATTCCTTTTTGGGCCATTTTCGTTTGGTTGTATCCTTTTTGAATTCTCGCTTCGGGTATTCCTTTTTTACCCACTTCTTTCTTGCAACGGTGTCGGGTAGCTGAATGAACGATTCTATTTCAGAGAAGATGTGATTAAGCATATTAATCTTACCCAATTCTTGTTTGCTCTTGAAACCGTTACGCTCCTTTTGGATTCTGACCATCACCTGAGCTTGCTTTGGAGAAAGGCCAAGTTCTCTCCAACCAAGACTGTCAAGCGCATTTGGGTTAAATGCCACCAGCTCCTTTTTGAGTTTTGGTTCATACTTCTTCTTTGATTTCCATGGTTTGGCTTGGTCGGCACTATCGATCTGAGCATGCAGTTTTACAAAATGCTCTGGCCCAAGGAATTTGATTGACTCTAGACTTTTGACCGGCTCTCTTAGACTTAAATAAAGTTGAATGCAGGAAAGGATTAAAATGAAAACAGAGAATGAGATGATTCTGGTTTTCTCTTGGGAATGGAAAGCCAGATAGTCTTTGATCCATTGCAAGAAAGATGTTCCATCTGGGGCACGCATAGCGCAAGCTATGTTATTTTTTCTAGCACCGCAAGCATTATGTTGAATCGGGCAAAATGCATTATCATTGTTCTTCAAGAATCATGGAAGAACCCAAAGGAATTAATTACACGAAGCGCGTTGAGCAGGCCAACAACCCATTGCATGGCGTGAAACTGGCGACCATGCTGGATTACCTGTTAGAAGAGTATGGTTGGGAGGCGCTGGGCCAAGAGATTCGGATTAAGTGTTTTACGAAGGACCCAAGTGTTAAATCGAGTTTGAAGTTTTTACGGAAAACGGACTGGGCTCGAAAGAAGGTGGAGGATTTTTATTTGAAGACGGTTGGGAATAAGTGAATAGTGCCCTTCGACAGGCTCAGGATGACAACGGTTTGGCACTTGTTGCGTCCTACGGCCGTGAGCTCCCGTTGGTCGGACAGTTACTGCCTGCGGCAGTGAACTCGCTACGCTCGGTTCGACTCCGCTCAGTGTGACAGCTTGTACTGATGGCTTGGGGCTGCGTTAGGGATGGTAGCGGCATCCTTTTTTTATTCCTCGATTGCAGGCAGATTCTTCACTACGCTGCGCTTCGTTCTGAATGACGGTAAATTGAAGGAGGACTTGCCAAAAAAAGATATAGTGGACAGCCCGGCCCCGCGCCTTCGCTTCGAGTGCCTGAGCGACCACGCATAGACACTTCGACAAGCTCAGTGTGACAACTCGGGCCACCCAACGCGGGGTAACGCCCAAATACTTTTTGAGTTCGACTGCCCTTCGACCCTTCGAGAGCCTCGGGGACCTCTCCGCTTAGGATGCCTGTATTGCCTTAAAACTGAAAATGCTCTTCGGTGCTTTTAAGAATACCTTTGGTCTAAAGACGAATAACGATGAATACGAATTTGGCGGTACTGATTGACGGGGACAATATTCCTTCGGCACATGTGAAGGAGATGATGGAGGAGATTGCGAAGTATGGCAACCCTACGATTAAACGGATTTATGGCGACTGGACGAAGCCGCATTTGACGAAGTGGAAGAATTTGCTGCTTGAGAATGCGATTACTCCGATACAGCAATACGCCTATACTACGGGTAAGAATGCTACGGACTCGGCTATGATTATTGATGCAATGGATATTCTGTATTCGGAGAAAGTGGAGGGGTTCTGTCTGGTATCGAGCGATAGTGATTTTACGCGCCTTGCTACGCGGTTGCGCGAAGCGGGTATGAAGGTGTACGGCATTGGGGAGAAGAAGACTCCAAACCCTTTTATTGTGGCGTGCGACAAGTTCATTTACATTGAAATATTAAAGAGTGATTCGGATGATTCTGAATTGAAAGCGGGTGATGAGAAAAAGGCGAAGGCTTTGGTTGATAAGGTGACGCCTCAATTGATTCGTTTGATTTCGTCTACGATTTCGGATGAGGCGGATGATGATGGCTGGGCGTTTCTTGGTGATGTGGGTAGCCTGATGCAGAAGAAGATGCCAAACTTTGATTCGAGGAACTTTGGGTTTATGAAGTTGACGCCTTTGATCGCTTCTATTGGGAAGTTTGAGATTGAACAACGGGAAGGCGCTAAGAAGCGCAGCAAGTTGATCTATGTTCGGAATAAGTAGGTCTATTATATAAAGACTTTGATTCACACAATGACGCAAAGGCGCAATGAGTTCATTTGAGCAGGCGTCTAAAATGAGACAACTCCGTGTTTGGGAAAGCAGCATTTTCGCAACATGAAAGCACCACTTCTTTTCATTTCGATTCTACTTTATTCTCTTTCAATTTTCGCACAAGAACCAGTTGAGCTTTCCATTGGAACCGAGACTCCAGCCATCAATGCAAAGGATTATTTAGGAAAGGACTTTTCGTTGAGAGGTGCATTAAATGAAGGGCCTGTAGTGGTGGTTTT
>JBLFWJ010000136.1:0-9291 GCA_047611425.1 Bacteroidia bacterium
GGATTCTCGTCTGTTTTAGAAGCTTCTTTCAGTGCATCTTCTAGAGAGTGAACAACCACGCAGCCTTCTTGTGTGTAGCTGGTGTCTCTTGTAATGATGATGTTTATACGCTTTGGCAACGGTTTACCTACAGATTCGAAAGTTCTTCGGCCCATAATAATGGTATGACCGCTAGTCATTCGCTTGAAAAACTTCAAGTCGTCTGGTAAATGCCAAATAAGGTCGTTGTCTTTGCCAATGGTATTGTTCTCATCAGCTGCTACAATCATACTAATCATACTGCAATTGGGGCTTTAATTCCAGGGTGTGGATCGTAATTCAATAATTCAAAGTCTTCGTATTTGAATTCGAATAAGTCTTTGATTTCAGGATTAACCTTCATTGTTGGAACGGGTCTAAAATCTCTGCTTAATTGCTTTTCAACCTGCTCAAAATGGTTAGAGTATATGTGAGCATCGCCAAATGTGTGCACGAAATCTCCTTGTTCTAAACCGCAAACCTGTGCAAGCATAAGTGTAAGCAAGGCGTAAGAAGCAATGTTAAACGGAACGCCAAGAAAAATATCTGCGCTACGTTGATACAGCTGGCAAGAAAGTTTTCCATCAGCAACGTAAAATTGAAACATGGTATGGCATGGTGGTAAAGCCATGTTTTCCACTTCGGCCACATTCCACGCACTTACAATATGTCTTCTAGAATCTGGATTGTTCTTAATGCCGTTTACAAGCTTTTCAATTTGATCAATTGTCTCTCCGTTTGCTGTTGGCCAAGAACGCCATTGCACGCCATATACAGGTCCGAGTTCACCGTTTTCATCGGCCCAATCATCCCAAATAGAAACCCCGTTATCCTTTAAGTACTTAATGTTGCTGTCTCCCTTTAAGAACCAAAGCAACTCATGAATGATGGAGCGCAAGTGCAATTTCTTGGTAGTAACAACTGGAAAGCCTTCACTTAATTTGAAACGCATTTGGTAACCGAAAACACTACGTGTTCCAGTTCCTGTACGGTCGTTTTTATCGGTTCCCGATTCCATAACGTGACGCAAAAGGTCGTGATACTGCTTCATGGGCTTTTAATCGTGTCTGAAAATGGTTCGGGCATGAAAGGTACCGTTTCTGAGTTCGAGAGAACCGCCTGAGCCGTCAAAAACTAAGCAGTTGAATGTGCCTTTTGTTTTTCCTCCAAAGAGCGTTTCTTCTACCGCTTTGTCACTGGAAAGTTCAAAACTTGCCCAGCTCTTTTGCTCCCCGTAAAGTTTGTCGCTGCTCCAAATTCTACCTTCAGCATCAGTGTATTGAATTACTGCACCGTCAATACCCAAATGAGTACTGTCTTGGTTCCAAGACCCGTAGCTGTAGCTACCTACTTCAAACATTTGAAAACTAGTGCTGTATGAAAAATCACTAGAATCTTGCAGAAATTCTACCATTTGAATAGTAAGAATATCGTTTTCAGCCAAAGGGCTAAGCGCATTTCTTATGTATGTGGTAAGCTGACTATGCAATCTAGCCGCATAATCTGGGTAGCTATTAATGCCAGGTCCGTTGCCGTAATTGTCTACTCCATCTTCATATTTGATGGAACTATCATCAGCATCAAATTCAATAAAAAAGTAGTTGTCGCTACCCGGTACTTCGGTTTTGGTATTGCAGCCAGTAACAATGGCCAATACAGCAATGAGAACGATAAAGAGAATTTGAGTAGCTCTTGGCATTTTTCAAATATACTTTGGTTTGAACTTGGAAAGAGGACTGAATTAACCCTTTGTTTCAATAAGTTTTCCTCAATTGCAGTACAAGGTCATACGTATGGGTAGGTGGTCTGAATAACCACCGTAATAGTTTGGTCCGCCATAGGTTTTGCTAGGCGATGGCTCGCCTTCTTTTGGGAAGTAAAGCATCCAATCTTCTTTGAAAATGGCCACGGAAGAATCTGACGCTGCACAGCCATTTTTGCTATAAAGCAAACCATCAGAAACGATGAATTGATCTAGCATCCCCCATTCTCCTTTGTAGTTGTAGGTGCCTAAACCGTTCTCATGAAAGCGATGTGTGAGGTTGGTGAGTTGATGATTTGCACCTGGTTCGCAGTCCATCACATCTGTCATGGATTTGTTGTTGGGGTAATCGTTGAAATCTCCCATGGAGATGATTTTAGCGTCTTTATCTCTTAAAAGTATAGAGTCTATTTTGGTTCTGAGAACTGTTGCTGCTTTCAGTCTTTTAGGTTCGCTGGCTTCTTGTCCGCCCCGTCTTGATGGCCAGTGGTTAACGAAGAAGTGCAGCGTATCGCCACAGGAAAGCATTTTGGCGTAGAGAATGTCTCTTGTTTTTTTGTCTGGTTCAAATGAGAATGAAAACCTGATTTTTTCGTGATATAGTTCTGAAAGCACTTCTGAATTGTATGCTAGAGCTACATCTATACCTCTGAAGTCTGGGCTTTGCTCATGAATGACTTTAAACTTTTTGGTGCCGAGTGAATCGGTTTTGAAAAGATCTTCGACCACCATTCTGTTTTCTACTTCGCAAACGCCAATTACTTCTGGTAACCCGTATTCAGATATTTCGGTTAGAACCTTGGCGAGGTCTGCTAGTTTTTTGTTGTAGCGTTCTTGTGTCCAGTCTTTGGCGCTATCGGGTAGGAATTCATCGTCCCAAATCTCTGGGTCTTCAATGGTATCAAACAGGTTTTCTACGTTGTAAAAGACAACTTCGATTGGTGGGTGATTTGTCTTCTTTAAGCCCACTACGAAGTATAATAATCCGAGTACGATTACGACTGCTAGAACGGCTATAACTGATTTTTTCATGCGGTGTTTCTGTTATGGCAAATGTATGAAGTTGCGCTTGTGTGAAGGATAAAAGCGGTATCCTTTTATGACTTTTTGGAATAAAAGATTTAGCGGATAGCCTGACCCCTGAGCTTGGCAATGTGGGAGGGAAGGGGCACACCCCAAAAAGGAAGCTGATTTAGAATGACGAATTGGAATCTATGACGAATTTGATGCCGCTGTTGTAGTATCTTTGTGGTAGTTCTTTATTTATGGGGCCGACCGGTTTTGACAGCGATAAGGTTGGTGAGGTAAGCATGTCGGGTGTTGGAATGGTCATCCGTAATCAAGTGTTCCAAATTTTACTAGGCGAATCAAACTTCGCGCTAGCCGCTTAAGTTAGACTTAAGTGGTTGCTGTCTCGGTTGCAACAGTGTCTTACAGTGCAACTAATGAGGCATCATCAGGTAAGAATAAGCTAAGGGTTTTCTCGGCCCACGGACGAAAATTTCAGAGGATAAGAAGTGGATTAGGTTGTCTCTGGCCTTTCCGTTTCCGACAATTAATTAGAGAATAAGCATGTAGAACGCCCATCGGACTATTGTTTGGACGAGGGTTCGACTCCGGTATTCTCCACCCAACCGGATACTTCCAATTTTTGAGGAAGTATCCGGTTTTTATTTTCGCTGAAACCCTTGTCAACACTGAGACACAGAGCGACAGCTTGGTTGATTTTAGTGGTTCGACATTTGTTTCCGTCAAATTCCAGCATTTCAGGAAATATCGAACCGAGAATCTTGATTTTACGTTTTGCATCAGCTTCGGTGTAGAATTCACCAAGCTTGTAAATCACGTCTAGCGCATTATTCAAGAGGGCGGCCTTCTCAGTATTATCGACTTGAAGTTCATCTAATTCTTTTTGAGCTGATTCTTGAAGTGATGTGAACCGTGACTTCATGTTATTGAAGTCCTCATAAGACATTAGCCCATCGGCCAGGCTGTCCTGAAGTCGTTCAATACGAGAGGATTGCTGTTCTATTTCGGAGTTAAGCTTGTCGATTTTCAGTTTCTTTCCTTTTTGGTCTCCATTAAGAAGTCGTTTGACCAGTTCCTTGTAAATCATTTTACTAGGCTGAGAAAACTTCAGTTCGTTCAGAACATCAACCACAGCTTCATTAGCTGATTCAGCTTTATACCTTTCGTTTCCGCAATGATTGCAGTGGTAATAAGCATGGCGGATGCCATTTCTTCCACGTGATCTGCTTCCAGTAAGTTTACCATCACAATTTGAGCATTTCAGGATACCTCTAAGAGGAAGTAATTCGTTCTGAATCTTAGGCTCAATCCGGGTATTAGGACGATTGCCTTTCAAAACCTGTTGTACCTGGAAGAATAACTTCTCTGAAACGATTCCTGAATGTTCACCTTCTATTACTTGATAAGGCTCTTCTTGCAAAGCAGGGACTTCAATCTTACCCATGTACATTGGATTTCTGAGCATTTCAGAGAACCTGCTTTTCTGTATGGGAACACCTGATTCGTTTAGTTCTTTTCTTGCTTCTGGTTGAGATTTACCGTTTGCAATGCGTTTGAAAGAGACCTTAATTGGCTCTGCATATTGATTAGGAACTATGATGGGACGGCTGTTCTCGTCTCTGGTGTTTCTGTATCCGAAGGGAGCCATTCTACACCAGCGTCCTGCTTTCAAAGCCGCGCGGATTCCGCCACGGATTTTTATGGATCTACGGTCGTTATCCACCTCGGGCATGACCAGATACATGGCAAGCATCATCTTGTTCTCTGGTACGGAAAAATCTATGGGTTGTTCTATGGATTGCGCTTCGATACCGAGCTTCTTTAGTCGGTCAATCATGTGATACGCGTCCATGGAATTTCGGGAAAACCTATCCCATGAAGTAAAAAGGAAAAGGTCTATCGAGCCCTTGTTCTTTTTGAGGTATTCCAAGAACTCCTTAAAAGCGGGGCGGTCAAAGTTCTTAGCCGAATGATCTTCAGTGAACGAGTAAATGATTTCTATATCGTTTCGCTGACAGTAGTTTTCCAAAGCTTCGGATTGGACACCAAGGCTGTAGCCTTTGGCCTGTTCATCGCTGGACACGCGAGACATCAATGCTGCTCTCTTGCTCATATTCTTTTTGTTCTAGATCGTTAACTACTGTGGTTGCCAGAAATGAGAGAAACTCTAACATTTCATTCAGTTCCTCCTCCGTGTATTCTTGATTTTCAGGGTCTACTAATTTTCTACATTCTTTTAGCGTTAGCATGTTTGATTACGATGCATCGCACTCCGTTTTTCCGGTAGTTTGATACGTGTATCAATAGGTCTGATTTGTTCAGTACCGTCATTTTAATTTTACTTTTCTTGTGTTCTCACAGTGAACTATTTTCCCATGTTGGGTCTTAACCGTAATATCCTGGTAGCCTTTGGTTAGCATCAATTCCAAAAGCCGCATTTGAGTTGAAGCAGTTTGGTTTTTCTTAATCTCCATGAGGTCCATTTCATGCTTATTGTCAAACCGAATAACAACAGACACCAATTCATCTTCTCGTAAGGCTGAAAGAATATTGGCCTCCTGGTCAGAGATAACTTGTAGCTTAAGATTTAGTACCTCAATAGGAGCAACAGAAAGTACCTCTGCGAGAATTTCCGTGAGGCTGATACTCACGTAGGATGAGGACATTAATAAAGACAAGTCATCCTTATCGTAAAGCCCCTCATTTAGCATAAGTGGATTAAAAAGTATGCCAGCACCCGAATGATGAATCAGAAACGAAAGCGGGGTTTTCAATAGGAGACAAAACACAACCAAGCCTTCAAGATTACCACCTTCCAATATTCCAGGGGGCAAAGAGGAGACTACCTTTTTTCTTTGAATTGGGTCTTTTAGAAAGGCCTTTATTTCTTCCCGTTTGGGTTCTCCAACCATCGTAACCAAAGATTCGAAGACAAACGGAGCTTCCCACATATCATCTGCCGATACTTGAGGAGGCAGTAAAGCTTCATCTCTAAAGGCTTTTATAGTCTCCAACGGAAAGTTGTACTGACGCATTTTGTCAATCATCTTAATCCACACAATCTCGGTGAGAGAAAAACGGTGCATCTTATTCGCCTCTGGCTTGATAAGCAACAACCCTTTTCTATTCCAATCAGCGATAATCTTGGGGTGAATATCCAAGTCAATCACTTTAAAAGGCTTTGATTCAAAATGCTCCATCACCTCGGGAAAGCCGATTTTAAGTTCGACTACCTGATGTAATACAGACTTGAAGGTCATAAAATTGATATCGTTACTCACTTGCGAACATTTAATGTTATAACCCAAAGGTAATATAATATATATTTGTAGTGCGAAACCGCTAACTATGCTTTTAAGCTGGCAATCACATATTGGAAAGTACTTACACAAGTGTGACGAGTGCAGCATTGAATTCAATGGCCCCAAGAACAAGCTCTATTGTGGAATGAAGTGCAAGGCCAAACGAAACAATGGTGTTGCAACAGTAAACAGGGAATGGAAAGAGGGCATTACGGGCTCATACTTGAGAAACGTTGAGATTATTCAGTCTGAGCTTGAGGGAACTGAAGGGGAAATAATAACGGTTTCAATCGAGAAAATGAAAACTCATGGATTTGACCATGAAGCTCCTAGCACTCGTATGATAATGGACAAAGAACTGTGGTACAGACTTGGAAATGTTGCTTTCAGGCCAGATGAAGGGTCGCAAGAATTTGAACTTTACAAAATCCCCGAAAATGAATAATCCGACAATAGTAATGGAGAGCGCTTTTGCAACCACTCAGTTTGCAGCAAAACTGGCGGAGACAGGTGCCATGAGACTTCCGGTTATCAGAACAAATAACGATGACCTTCTAAGAACAATAGTTCTGATTATGTTAGCGTTGGCCATACTTGGAGCTATAGGCTATGAAGTCTATCAGCACTTCGAGAGTCAAAAAGAAGAGCAGTTGGGCACTCATCCAGCATGATCCTTCGTTAACTCTCTTAGTGTGTTGATTGGCCGAGGCTTGGTTAAAAGCTATCAGCCCTTTACATCTAAATCAAACCACTGTAAATGAAGTTTGAAACATATATTCTAAACAGGTCAGAACTAATGGCTCAACTCAGCCAGATGAATCTACCAGCCCACCAAATCGAAGAACTCCTTTCCTTCGCTGATGACAAGATGGAAGACTACGAACGTAGAAGTCAGCAGGCCATAGAAGACACTTTACGTTCTTGCAAAACTGGATCAGAAATCCAAAATCCGACCGGAGGAGCCATCTATGAAGCCAACGGCTGGGTGTCATTTGATGATTAATCGTTCTTAATGAAATTCGGGATTAATTCGAATTAATGCGGATAAATTCACATAAAAGCGGATTCAGACGAATATAAAACTGACTGAATCCGAATTAATGCGAAAAATATTGATTTCGAGTATGAAAATACATTGCTATATGCGGTAAATTTGGTTCTGCCGCATTAATCTTTGTGGTTTCTTAAATCTACAACCTTACCAGTATTTAAGGAGCTAAGGACTTGAAAGTTTCAAAATGGGTAGATCTGGAAGTTGTCATTTGACCCTTCCGTATGATGTTGACAACCTCTATACCTGCTAAGGTTCTTTGTGCAGACTCGAACTCTTTGAACCCCGTACTTATGCAAATCCTTCGTTTGATATTCCTGTGGTCTTGTTTCACTATATTGTTCAAATACTTGCAGCTTCTGCGTCTAATCCGGCTGAAACTCCTCGCGTTTACAGTTCGGATAGCTTCAGAATTCGCTCCGCTTTTATCGATGTTGATTACTCTTGGTCTTCCGTTATTTCCGATTACCTTATTGAGAAACTTTTGGGCAGAACCTTTCATCCTCCCCTTGGCAAGTAAGAAATCCACAGTGTTTCTGTACTTGTCCACTGCTCGATATAGATACCTGTTCTTGCCTCCGACTTTAATGTAGGTCTCATCCATTCGCCAACTGTCGCAGACGCTGCGTTTCCTCCTATGCATGTTCGCTTCATCTGTTGGTGAAGAACTTGAACACCCAGCGTTGTAGAGTAGAATGATCAACGTTCACCCCTCGGATTCTGAGAAGCTCTTCCACATCTCGATAGCTCAAAGTGAACCGTAACTTGAAATAAACTGCCTGAAGAATGATTGCTTTGGGAAATCTGTGATGCTTGTACATTCTGGTAGTGTTTGGTTGAAGCCAAATCTAAACCATCATGATTTTGCAAGATTAACGCGACAGAACCCGATATTTCCTGAAATGATTGAATTTGACGAAAACAAATGTCGAACCACCAAAATCAATCAAGCTCTCGCTCTGTGTCTAAGTATTGACAAGGATTGGAGCGAAATTAAAAACGGGACACTATCCGAAAAATTGGAAGTGCCCCGTTGAGTGGAGCCAACCGGACAAATGTCGAACTTTTGGAAGGAATTCGAAGCATTCCTAGGGGATTTGGAAATGTAAATGGTTCGTATCCCGGTGCCCACAGATTAAAAAGCCTCACAATTCCGAGGCTTTTTGACTCATACTGTATCTATAATTTACTCAAAAGCAAAATGCTGGTAAGCAGTTTCGCTTCTAGTTTTCAATGTGTCAATCATTCCATCTACGATACAATTCTCGACCTGCAAATTCATAGCCTCTAGACCTCATATGATCATCGTAGTTCCAATAAAGATGATTTCCAGCAGACTCTTGCTTTTTAATCTCCTCAGTGAGGTCATAGTATTTCAATCCCAACCTGCTACAAACCTCTCCAAGTCTCTCTTGGTTTAAATTGTAGACGGAGTCAGCAAACGTAATGTTGCGATTAAACTTTAAGCTTGATTGATGATCAAATTGAAGATAATGGTTGGTTACCTGGTTTCGCGAAGGCATGAATACTACCACTGGTTCAAACTCAAATTTTTCGGCATAGTACCTGAAAAAGTCTAAAGGAATCAGAAAGTTGGCTCTCTCCCTCAAGGCCTTCTCCATTCTGAACATTTCATTCAGTTTGTAGGGATTAAACTCGGCTTTGCACATGCTTTCTACAAGAGAAGAATCGGCATGAGCATACATCTGGTCCACTTTGTTTATGTACGGGAAGGCTGGGTCTTCCAAACTAGGAAGTAGTTTTTGTGGCCAGAACGTTTTTCGGAATGGAATAGGGTTTCCCAACTGGTATTGTCGGATTAACTCTAAAAACCTTGGCCGGCTATTGTCATAGTATTCTGCGGCCAGATTGAAAGCCGGAATTTCAATTTCGTTAGTGGTGAAATCATTTGCGTAAACGACCAAAAACACCACGTTTGGACGAAATACAGGAACCGCATCTGCAATAAATTGCAAATATTTTTTCATGCCAACGCCTAACATTCCAGCATTCATAACCTCGATTCTAGGATTGTCTGAGGCGCGTTTGAACCAGTCTGGAATTGAATGTCCTTGTGGAGCCATAATTCCCTCTACGAAACTATCACCAACAAACATGACACGCTTTTT
>JBLFWJ010000137.1:0-9255 GCA_047611425.1 Bacteroidia bacterium
GTCAGTGTAGAGATCTTGTTCAACAAGACATGAGTGACGACTTGCTTTATGCTGGTTTTTCAGGCCGGTTGAGGAAGAAAATTGGCATATCCGAAAATGATTCGCTAGCGTTGTCTAATCAATGTAATGCTTTGATTTTCGAAGAGGTTCATCCAGCTTATCGTGCATTGATAGACTACCTCGAATTATTAGAGAAATCTTCAACGGAGGTACATGGCGTTTGGCGTTGGGAACAAGGAAAATCGTTTTACCGATACTCTCTACAAACCCACACCACGTTGGATATTTCTCCTGACGAGTTATATCATATCGGTGAGACCGAAAAAGAAAGAATCGAAGCTAAAATGAGGGCAATCCTTACAGAATTGGGCTATGAAGATTCTCTAAGCATTGCTCAAAATATGGCCTTACTCAATGCTGATCCACAGTTTAAGCTTGATTATGATTCAACAGAATCTGACAAAAACTTAAGTCTTTATCAGGATGAAGTCGATCAAGCTTATGAAGCTATCCGTGATCTGTTTTATGAAGTACCGGAGGATCCGATCGAAGTGAATCGGATGAATCCAATTAGAGAGAAAGGTGGCTCACTAGCCCTATATGGAAGAAATCGTTCTGGCGATGGTGGAATTCTACATGTCAATCTTGGGAATTTGAAAGACCAAGCAACCTTCTCCATTCCAACCACCGTTCACCATGAAGCCATCCCTGGACACCATTTACAGCGATCCATCAGATTAAAGTTAACCGACCTACCAACCTTCAGACGGTTTCTTCCTTTTTCCGCCTATACCGAAGGCTGGGCAATGTATTGCGAAGTACTGGGGGATGAAATCGGACTGATTGAAACGCCAGAAGAGAAATTGGGAATGTTGCAATTAGACTTGCTTCGAACCGTAAGGCTCTTGTGTGATATCGGAATCCACCACAAGAAATGGTTGCGGGATCAGGCCATTCATTTCATCATTGAGAACACAGGCCTACCCACATTAACCGTTGAGCGGGAAATTGATCGATACATCGTCAACCCTGGGCAAGGATGCGCCTACAAGGTTGGACAATTGAAGATGCTAGAATTACGGAATAGAATGAAATCGGATCTCGGAGACTACTATGATATCCGCCAGTTTCATGATGTTGTTCTTAGAAATGGAGCAGTACCGCTCGACATTCTTGATCGTATGGTAAATGAGGAAATTGATAAGCTTAAAGCAGAATCACTTTCCGTTATCCCGGAGCCGATCTAACGTTTCGTTCAGATGTTTGGCATCTTCCTCTGAGACCGTATCGAAAACGGACTTGAAATCACCTTTGTCGTTGTCTATTTTCGTAAGCAACGCCAAGCCGGGCTCAGAAATACTCACGTCAACTTTCCTTTTATCAACAGAACAAGTACTGCTTTTCACAAGGCCCTTTTTGCATAAACGTTCCACTATTCTGGACGCATCAGACATTCGATCCAGCATTCTATTTCTAATGTTCAATGTGCTTAAAGGATCCGGAAATGCACCTCTTAATATTCGCAGGACGTTGAATTGCTGAGGAGTAAGGTCGTATTCCTTCATGGACTCCTTCATTCTGGACATTATCCAACCATGGGTATAGAGAATATTCACCATGGCTTTCTGCTGCTCGCTTGAAAATCCTCTTTCTTGCTTGATGTCCTCTTCTAATCCCATGTTCTTAATTATCCTTCAGCAAAACAACGGTTTCAATTCAAATTGGTTCTGATAATGATCAATTTGCTTTCGGTAAAGGCAGTTTCAGGATGTACGGCCTGAAAACCTGGGCCACATAAATGGACTCTTTATAGCGAAACGCGGTTGAGGGCGCACTCATTAAAGAACCATCGTCTTCGTAAATCATCTCAACGCGCCCGTTGTCCAAATCAGCTCTAAATATTTGACCTGGAGAATTCTTTCGATTATCTCCAACGTGGCCAACAAACCTCAACAATGAAGGATGGGTCGTGGTGTACAGTTCATTAACATAGAACATAATATTGTCAGCACCTTTAAAAAATCCGAGGGTATCAGATCGAATCCATGAACCATCTTTTTGCTCCAACACTTTTACCCCTTTTTCTCCTACTCCACTCACATATAACTTCCCATTGTTCACCCCAACTCCATTGGCGTATACCAGGCCTTTAACCGGCTTGCTCCATTCACCGGTTTTCAGATCAACATGAACAACATAACTCGAACTTGACAGAATTTGTTGAAGCCTTGCTCCTCTTTTCTTCGCATCATTGGAGATAAACAATCCATTGACACCATCGAAACACACATCGTTGGGTGAAACCAAAGAATCAGGATTCATCAACAGATCTTTGAATACCAGAGAATCCTTGTACACTTTGAACATTAGAATCGATTGCCGTTCATAATCCTTTTCGACTTCATGATTCACCACGAACAGCGTTTTACCATGTTCGGTTACGCCAACATCAATGCCGTGAGTATGGAGTTTCACAGAATCTGGTAATCCAATATGAGGTATGATTCTAGCTTGATCATTATTTAAATTAATCTCCCAAAACTCAGAAAATTTGGGATACGCTTTCTTCCTTCTCTCTGCACACGAAACAATCAGCCTTGGGTTGATGCCTTCCATATCAAACACAAAATCTTCGGGGCCTGGGCCAACTCGAATGATGGAATGTTCGGCAACAATCTTATCGTAAGAAACACAGCCAGAAAACAGAAATAAAAGCCCGAAGGCCAAAGCGAAGTATGCCCTCATCAATTTATAGGATTGCAAAAAGCTGATCAATTGCTTGTTTAATATTTGCGCGGACTTCAACAATACTCGCTTCCATCATGTAACACGGAGCGGTGATTATCAAATTTGATTCATCAACAAGAATTTCGGTCTTCGTTTTCATCTCGGCAACGGCACCTGTTTTTTCTATGCCTTGGCTAATGGCCTCAATTTCATAAGGTGATGGTTCTTGATCCGTACCAACAGTTAGATGAGCATTGACCTCACTTCCTTCCAAAGCCTTGGCAATTACCGTTGGCCCCATGCATAGTCCAACAATTGGCTTTTTTGCGGTAACCATACCAGTGATAATCTGCTTTACGCCATCATCAATGCTACCATCCGGGCCATTGAATGCCCATTGGGTTAGGTTCTTTGCTGCTCCGAATCCTCCAGGGATTACTAATGCATCAAGCTCAGTAATGTTGATTGTAGCTAGATCACTAATCTCGCCTCTGGCGATTCTTGCAGCTTCGACAAGAACGTTTCTTTGTTCGTTCATTTCGTTGCCCGTTGTATGATCCAACACGTGATGCTGATCCTTGTTGGGAGCCATGCAAACTGCTTCGCCTCCATTTTCTGCAATGGCTAAAAGTGTGAATACAGATTCTTGAATTTCGGAACCGTCATAAACGCCACATCCAGACAATAAAACGCCAACTTTTTTACTCATTATTCTTGTTTTGAAGGAGAAACGAATTTAACAAGCGGCAGTCACCGAACCTCAGACTCCAACTTAATTTGGACAAAACTTAGATCAGTGCTTTGCAGGGGGCAAGCCCAACGCCTCGTGTACATATTTAAACGTGGAAAGCACATCTGGCTTGCCATCAACAATGGCGACATCATGCTCGAAGTGTGCAGATGGTTTTCGGTCCGAAGTCACAATTGTCCAACCATCGTCCAACTGATGAACACGGTGAGTTCCAAGATTAACCATTGGCTCGATGGCCAAAACCAAACCTTCCTTTATTCTTTTACCGTCTCCTCTCCTTCCGAAATTCGGTACTTCAGGTTCTTCGTGAAGATTCTTACCTAAACCATGTCCAACCAACTCGCGAACGACACCATATCCATGTTTTTCAGCATGATGCTGAACAGCAAAACCTATGTCTCCTAAACGATTTCCAATAGTGCATTGCTCAAGTGCCAAATCCAACGATTCATGGGTTACTCGTAGTAAGTCTTTGACCTCTTGAGAGACTTCCCCTATTGGAAAAGTGTAAGCATGATCCCCAAAAAAACCTTGGAGAATTGCACCACAATCAACTGAGATTATATCGCCATCCACCAACGGTTTATCACTTGGTATTCCGTGTACAACTTGCTCATTTACTGAGATGCAGAGCGTGTTCGGAAATCCGCTGTACCCCAAAAATCCAGGAACGGCACCTTGACTTCGAATGTATTCTTCGGCCACCTTATCAAGCTCCAAAGGTGTTACCCCAGGCTTGATCAGTTTGGCCACTTCACCTAATGTGCGACTTACGACCTGAGCCGCATTTCGCATTAATTCAATCTCCTCCTTTGTTTTATAAATGATCATTAGGATCCAAACAGTTTACCAAGTATGCCCTTCTTTTTTCCTTTTTCCATAGCAGCCTTCATCTCCTCGCTCATGCCACCTTCCTCCGGATGGATTTTTCTAAAAATCTCACCCCATCCGATAAAGCCACTCACATCACGATCGTCAATAAACATGTCGCAATCAAGCTTTCTACTTACCAATTCCGGATCGAATTGTTCCTCAGGAAAACTACTGTTAATCGCATAAAATTCAATTCCATTTTCCCTGCAAAACTCAACAGCAGCATCCAAATGTTCGCCATGTCGATACGTCCAAAGAATCAATCGATGACCTCGCTTTTCTAACTCCTTTAATGTCTCGAAGGCAAAAGGCTTTGTCTTACCGATGTTCGGGAATTCATGTTCTACAATCGTGCCGTCAAAATCAACTGCAATGCTAAGTAATCTGATCATTAAACTGAGGTTATTCGTCCTTTTCAGACGCTTTTTTCGAGCTCGCGAATTTATGGAAACTTCCAAGATGAACCTTGGTTTTTGAGTCTCCATTTGATTCAATCCACTTCTTCAATGCAAACTTTGAAGAAGCAAAAGCAAGGTCATCCCACGGGATTTCATCTGGAGACATAAATGTGACTTCAGAACTTTCAGTAGTCACGCCAATGCTATCATTAATCATATGTGCATTGAATATCAAATACACCTGATGAACACCAACAAGATCGTAAACGCAATGCAGATCATCAATCTCCACTTTGGCCAAACACTCCTCCCAAGTTTCACGAATGGCTCCCTCAGCAGCAGTTTCATTGTTCTCCAAAAAACCGCAAGGAAGGTTCCAAAACCCTTTACGTGGTTCAATATTGCGCCTGGCCATCAAGACTTTACCGTCTTGCTCGACTAAGCAGCCCACAATCATCCGTGGGTTCGAATAATGAATTGTTGAACAGTTGGAGCAGACCTGACGATGTCGGTCTTCTCCTTCGGGAATTTGATCTAGAATTTGATCAGATCCGCAATTACTGCAGTATTTCAGTTTTGTGTCGAACAGGATACTCAAAGGTACTCAGCCCGAATCACATTCATATCCGCATCAAATTCATAGATGCGTGGCTTGCCTGTTGGCACTTCGGTTTTTAGAATTTCCTCTTCCGAAAGATTTTCCAAATGCATGATTAATGCTCTTAAACTGTTTCCGTGTGCGGCCATAATCAGATTCTTTCCTCCTCTTAACAAAGGCTCAATATCTGAAGTATAATAAGGAAGCACACGGTCAGCTGTTCCTTTCAAACTCTCACCTCCGGGAGGCGGGATATCGAAACTTCTTCTCCAAATATGAACTTGCTCTTCACCAAATTCCTTCCGCGCTTCATCCTTATCCATTCCTTGAAGATCACCGTACATACGCTCGTTTAAGCGTTCATCTTTCGTGACAGGAATCTCAGTTTGATGGGATCCTTCCAAAATGTAATCCAATGTCTTTTGCGCACGCATCAATCCAGATGTGAACGCGGCATCAAACTTTCTTCCGTTTAGTAATTCACCGGCAGATTTTGCTTCTGCAATTCCTTTTGCTGCAAGATCAACATCCACCCAACCGGTGAATTTGTTCAAAGCGTTCCATTCACTTTGTCCGTGACGAACGATTACTAGGCTAGCATGTTTACTCATTGTCAATCAATTGTTGGTTTTTAACCGGATAATTAGCGTTGAATTTCCCTTTTTCGATTCGACCAAGGTACCCTCTAAGCGATCTTTTTCTATGACTATTGGCATAGTCAATCATGAGTTTTCCTTGTAATTGATCAATGGCTTGTTGAATGGATCGGCCCGTAACATCTGAGAACCACCTTTCAATTTGTTCACCATTCTCATTCGAGAATTGAACGTTAACCACTCCCTTTCTCATTACTGATGTTTTCAAATCAGGAAATGAAGGATCCATTTCAATTCTACTGAAAAACCGTCCTTTTCTTTCGAGGATTTTAGGATTGATTAATATTTCAATCCCATCTTGAATTTTAATGGCAACAATTTGACAGGAGTGTCCAAGATGCTTGGCTGTAAGCCAATCCGACATCAATCCATTCAGCGTTGATTTCATTTTAGAAACCAATTCCACATCGATTTCTTCAACTTGAGAATCGATAATTTCCCGTAGGATTGGGTCTGGAAAAACTACAATCGGTGAGATCATTTTCCGAAAAGGATTTCCTTTCGTTTCGCCAACTTCTCCTCAGAAGAAATCCTGTAATTGTTGTCGTAAATCGCCTTTTCCCACTCCCCATACATCGGATTTGGAAACATGATAAAACGCTCTTTCAAATCAACAGAAATAGCGTTAACCGCGCCCATTCCAAGATCTGAAATCTCGCGATCAGCCAACGATTGAGAGAAATCAGTTAGATTATCTCCAAGGTAAACCAGTACATCATGATCAGCCAATACTCTTGCCCTTCTTTCTGTTTTATCAGATGTTGATGTTCTCAAAAAGATGTGTGAAGTATCTGCATTTGGAACATTCAGATCAATCAAGTTTTGAAGAGTTCCTTCCATTTCAACCTGCTTTCTGTTGCTGATGTAGAATATCTCGACACCAAGTGAATCCGCAAGATTCAAGAAATTCATCGCACCTGCTAGGATTGGAGCTTCACCTCTGGCCGTCCATTCTTTCCATGTATCAGAACCATAAGGAACGCCAGCCTCAATTCGTTCTACCTCGTAAGGCGAATTGTCCAAAACGGTTTCATCCAAATCGAGAATTACCGCAGGTGAACCTTTGGTAGACTTAAGATTGTTTTGAAGTTTGATTGCTGCATGATCGTAAGCCTGCTCAAAAAGCACTTTCGCTTCTGCAGATCGTGCAAACCAAAGCACAGCATTGACATGTTGATCAACCAACTGGCGATCAAAATCAACATCGGATTCTGCTAACGCTTTAACTTCAGTTGATGCCTTTTCCGATTCACAACTAATCCACAGAAAAGCAAGGATTAGCAATCCCGTCAATCTCATTGCTGACCTCTGTTCTTAATGAAGTTGTACAATACACGAACGCCAACACCAGTACCACCTTTCGGTCTGTAATCCATGCTGTCATCCATAAATGCTGGGCCAGCAATATCTAAGTGTACCCAAGGAAAATCGATGAAGTGATGCAAGAAAGTTGCAGCAGTTATTCCACCTCCGTACTTACCTCCAAGGTTCTTGATGTCGGCAACTTCAGATCTAGTAGCATCATGGAATTCCTTCCACATTGGAAGCTCAAGAATTCGCTCGTAGACCTCGTCACCACTTGTTTTAAGAGCGTCTTTAGGCGTGTCGTCAGTTGCGCACATTGCGATACCATGTGGGCCAGTAATGGCCGCATTAGCACCTGTTAATGTCGCCAAATCGATTACTAATTCTGGCTTGTATTTCTTCGCATAATGAAGCGCATCTGCCAAGATCAATCGACCTTCTGCATCTGTGTTCAATACCTCAACAGTCATTCCGTTATACATGGTAATCACATCGTCAGCAACGAGTGCTTTGCCATCAATTCGATTGTCGGTTGCTGGTACAAGTCCAATTACATGAACAGGTAATTTGTTGGCAGAAACGGCTTGCATTGCGCCTACAACCGCTGCAGATCCGCCCATATCACACTTCATAGAAGCCATGTGTGGGCCAGTCTTGATGTTGTAACCACCAGTGTCATAAACAACTCCTTTTCCAACCAAAACAATCGGTGCTTTATTCACAGCTCCTTTTGGCTTGTACTCCATAATATTGAACGTAGGTGGCTCAACGCTACCCTTGTTCACGCCAAGTAAACCGCCCATTCCCAACTCCTCAAGCTTAGATTTCTTAAGTACATCAACCTTAAAACCGTACTTCTTACCCAACGCTTGCATACGCTTACTGTACTCCGTTGCGGTAAGCGTAATCACAGGCTCATTCACAAAATCTCTAGCAGAAATCGTGGCCGAAACAATTGCCGAAAGTTCTTCAACTTGACCTTTGTTTAATCCAGCTTTTACATTCACAATCTCCAATGAATTCGCTAGATCCTTCCCTGTTTTGTACACCAAAAACTGATAATTCGTCAGTGCCATTCCTTCTGCCAACGCAAGAACATGCTCATCTGAGCTACCTGATTCGTCAACTATTGTCAACTCTTCACACTTACGTCCATTGGCCCATTTGCAAAGCTTGGATCCAGCTAGTCGGTAATTCTGTAGAGAATAAGTGGCATCAGCGCCATCTTTAACTTTCAAGATCCATGACTCGGTCTCGCCAGTAATGGTCGAAAGACAGGTTTCTCCGCCTTTTTTTATCTGAGCTTTTGCTCGTTTTACATGAGCAGGTGCCAGTCCTTCGATCTTGTCGAGGTCCTTCGCATTTTGTACTAGATGAACAATGTGGCCTTTAGGTCGGCTAACCAGATTCAGTTCCGTCAAAACAATGGTTTTTTAATAAGGTGCGCGAAGGTAATTGATCCTTGGTAAATGCTAATATTGAAGCCAAATAATGCACTTACTTGCAAACATGCCGACCAATTTCTTTAAATCGACTCTGATTGTAGTGTTGTCAATCGCATTGAATAGTTGTGGCGAGAAAAGCAATTCCAGTGTTGAGTTAGGCAGCGTTCCATTACTGAAAGAATTGAGTTCGGAATCTACTGGAGTCTCATTTTCCAATGACGTAATCACTGGGAATTCCTTCAATTATTTCAATTGGGAATATATCTACAACGGTGGTGGCGTCTCAGTTACCGACTTTGACAATGATGGTAACTTGGACATTTACTTTACCGGAAATCAGGTTGAAGACAAGCTTTATCGAAATCTTGGAAACCTGAAATTTGAAGATGTAACGCCTTTAAATATCAACGAAAATATTGATGATTGGCGGACAGGTGTGTCTTATGCAGATGTAAATGCAGACGGATTAATGGACATTTATATCTGCAGGTCTGGAAAAACC
>JBLFWJ010000138.1:0-9215 GCA_047611425.1 Bacteroidia bacterium
ATGTATAGGCTTTTCTTTTCTCTGGCAATTTCCAGCATTTCTTCCTGTGGCATTAATGCCCCAAGGCTGGTGAGAATGTGCGATTGCGGGTTTTTAGCGCTCATTTGCTGTGGGTAAGTGAGAAGAGACGACCGTTTTCCTGCATTTCAATCTCAACCAGAATGTACTCATCTGGCATAAGCTCTGATGCAAGTTCAGGCCACTCGATTAAGCAAAGATACCCACTATCCAAGTATTCTTCGAAGCCAATATCGTAGAGTTCTTCAATATCTTTTATTCTGTATAGATCAAAGTGAAAAACCTTTTTTGTTCCGAATTCATATTCGTTTACCAACGAGAATGTTGGGCTGCTCACCTCAGAATTAACACCAAGTTCTTTGCAAACAGCTTTTACCAAAGTTGTCTTGCCTAGCCCCATTTCTGCCTTTAGAAGAACAATGGAACATGCTTCGGAAATCTCTAATAGTTTCTTTGATACCGCACCAAGATCATCTTCGTTTCTCGCTAGAATTTGCATGTCGCAAAGATGAGCAGTTTGAGCGGATCTTATGACGGAATTGAATTGCTAAGTATGCCGAAATGAGACAACTCTAATATCATTGAACTCTGATTTAATTATGAGGGTTGACCTAGACGAAATTCCTAAACGAACAGATGTAACAAAAGTGTCAGGTTACTGGTAGAATGACATCTACTTGCCCACCTAAGCATGTTTAATAAATCCAGTTACCGAATTTTCGCTGTTGTTTATGGAGGATTAATCATCCTATCAGCTTACCTCATTTTTCATAATTACACTTCTCAAGTTGATCAAGCTGAGAGCAACGTTCTTAGGCGATTGCATGGAATAGCGAACAACATTAGCAAGCAAATTGATCAACGGGCCCTAGAAGATCTTTACGCCAGATATCCGCTAGAAGGCGATACGGCTGGGGTTTCTCAAGACTCGATTCTAAAGGCGGCCGTTCAAATATTAAGGCAAACCAAAGAGGCGAATGATTTAAAGACGCCTATTTATACGTTAACACTTGACCCAGAAGCGAATCATTTTGTGATGGGAATTACAAGTGATGGTACTAGTTCGTATGGATGGCAATACAAAACACCTCCGGCAGAACTTCATGATGTTTATTGGGAAGGAGGTATGATACCTCAATTTACTGATGACCATGGTATTTGGCTTTCAGCTGTGTGTCCATTACGGAGCATTAATGGCAAGGTCTATTCCGTTATCGAAGTGGATTATCCGTTTACCGAGTTTATGGCAGAAGCTCGAAAGGGGCTGATGAATAGCATTCTGATTTCCTTGGTTGTGATGATAATAATTGGAGGTGCGATCTATCCTTTACTCAAGAATGTATTGGATTCAGAAGAAAAGGCCAAAGAGGAGTTGGAGCATAGTTTGGCAAAGATTTCTCACAGCATTAACTACGCTCAGAGAATTCAAGATGCAATTGTTGCGAATACGGATGATTTAAAAAAGGACTTTCCAAATTCATTTGTGTTGTACCGACCTAGAGATGTGGTTAGCGGTGATTTTCCGTGGTACGTTGTCAAAGATGGGTACGCATACTTTGCAGCAGTTGACTGTACAGGTCATGGTGTGCCAGGTGCTTTTATGTCATTGGTAGGATATTTCCTTTTGAATAAGATCGTAAATGAAAAAGGCATTTCTGATACGGGACTAATCCTAGATGAATTGCACAAGGAGATCATAATTGTACTGAATCAAGAAACTGATGCCGAGGTACAAGACGGAATGGACATGTCCATTTGTAGGGTTGATCCTAAGAATATGGAAATTCAATTCTCTGGTGCCGCCAACCCAATGTATCATCTGCAAGGAGAAGATTTAACGGAGTATAGGGCCGATATTTATAGCATTGGTGGTGTCGGTTATAAGAAACGAAAAGACTACAAGACCAAAATGTTCAATTACAAGACGGGCGATGTGATTGCGATGTTCTCGGATGGAATCACGGATCAATTCTCTGAAGCTGGCAAGAAGTTCGGATACAAGCCAATCAAAAGGCATTTGCTTAAAAACCATGCAGGACCTTTGGATAAATTGGAAGAGGAATTTTCTCAAGAAATGAAAGACTTCATGGGTAAAGAACCACAACTGGATGACATGCTTTTCCTTGGGATACGGTTGTAGAACATAAATGCTTCTTGGTCTAAATCAATTTGAAGCTTGATGTCGATGAGTTGAGGTCTGTCATATATTTGATGTATCCAACCTTTCCGACCATGCGCAAAGTAGAATCTTTATTGAGTCAATATGGCGAAAGCCATCAGAACAAAACCAACAAGTTAATCCATTGGATTTGTGTACCATTAATTTACCTCTCAGTGATTGGGTTATTGTGGTGTGTAAAGCTTGGTGACACCTTAGTGTTAAGCACTCAGCTCAATTTAGCCATGGTAATTACACCCTTAGTTATGTTCTACTATTTCAGACTAAACTTTAAGTTAGCTGCGGGTATGCTAGCGATGACATTGATTTCTTTTTCCGTTTCGGAAGCCATAGAATTGGTAGCGGTTGGTCGACTGTGGATGGTGATGCTCGGTATCTTCGTCTTTTCTTGGATTCTTCAATTTATTGGACACGGTATAGAGGGAAAGAAGCCTTCATTTGCTGAAGACCTTCAGTTCTTTCTTATCGGACCAGCCTGGATTTTGGGTGCATTGTACAGAGCCTTAGGCATTAGGTATTAATATCGGACTCCTACTTTAAACAACCAAAAAAAAATAAGATGTCAGACAATAAGAAACCAAAAAGCATAGGTGGATTAGTCTTCGTGGGCTTCATGTTTATCGGTGCCGGGTTGGGTATGCTTGTTGGTCATGTTGCTGCCGGAGGCGCCATTGGAATGGGCGTTGGCTTTGTAGCGATGGGTGTAGTTTCGCTGAGCGATCGAAATAAAGATCGCAACGAAGAGTAAGTCTCTACTCTAGTAGCTAAGCACAATAGTTGATTAGTCTACTTTATCAACCACAACCTTGTAAGTAGGGTCTTCCAGCATATTCACCTCGATAATTTTACTCGCATTATTTAGCAGTTTCTGACAGTCAGCGCTGAGATGTTTCAAGTGAACCTTCTTGTTCACTTTCGTGTAACGTTCGGTGATTTTGTTCAGTGCTTCAATGGCTGACATATCTACTACTCGGCTTTCCATAAAGTCGATGATTACTTCTTCTGGATCTTCATGAACATCAAACTTCTCGTTAAAGGCGGCAATCGACCCAAAGAATAACGGGCCATAAATCTCATAATGCTTCACTCCATTCTCGTCTGTGTGTTTTCTAGCACGAATTCTAACGGCATTGTCGTAAGCGAATACCAGCGCAGAAATAATCACACCGATGATTACTGCCAATGCTAAGTTGTGAAGGACAGCAGTTACTAGCGTTACCAAAACCATTACGATGATGTCAGACTTCGGCATTCTTCTAATGGTTCGGAAGCTGGCCCATTCAAATGTTCCTATGGCAACCATTATCATCAAACCAGTTAGTGCAGCGATTGGTACGCGCTCAATCAAACTAGAGCCAAACATGATGAATACGAGCAGCATTAACGAAGCAACGATTCCAGACAGTCGTGCTCTTGCTCCAGATGATATGTTAATCAGACTTTGCCCAATCATTGCACAACCACCCATACCACTGAAAAGCCCAGAAAGGATGTTGGCCGTTCCTTGGGCGATTGCTTCCTTATTTCCTCGCCCTCTAGTTTCAGTAATCTCGTCAATAATGTTGAGGGTTAATAAACTCTCGATCAATCCAACTCCAGCAACTATAGCTGCGTATGGAAGAATCAATTGCAGCGTGGCGAAATCAAATGGAATTACTGGAATGTGAAAAGGAGGGAAGCCACCTTGAATCGAAGCAATATCTCCCACCGTTTTTGTGTCGATGTCGAGAGCGACCACTAATCCAAAAACTGAGACAATTGCTACGAGAGAAGCTGGAATAGCTTTGCTCAATTTTGGCAAGCCCCAAATAATAAGCATGGTAACCAACACTAATCCTAGGATGATGTAAAGTGGAGTTCCGGTTAACCAAGCTCCTTCGGTATCCTTGAATTGATCCAATTGAGACATGAAAATGATGATGGCTAAGCCGTTTACAAAACCAAAGATTACAGGGTGAGGAACCAATCGCATCAATTTTCCCATTCTCAAAAATCCAGCTGCTATCTGAAGTATTCCAGCAAGAATTACCGTAGCAAAGATGTATTCTACGCCATGAGACTTAGCCAAGGTGACAAGCACAACGGCAATGGCACCAGTTGCACCTGAGATCATTCCTGGTCGTCCTCCCAAAACGGAAGTGACCAATCCCATCATAAAAGCCGCGTATAATCCGGTAAGAGGAGATAGACCAGCAATCATTGCAAAGGCTACTGCCTCAGGAACCAAGGCCAAAGCAACCGTAAGTCCAGAAAGAACTTCGTCCTTGTAATTGACTTTCTGCTTGAGGTCAAACAGGCGAAAAACTTTATCCATTAGTTGGCATTTTTGAAGCGCGCGAAAGTAGTCTTTTGATCACCCTGAAAAGCACGTTTTCGGAATAAGAACCTGTTGATCGGCAAATGACCTAATGCGTCATTCCTTGTTCTTCATCTTGATTGTTTTCGCGATCATTGTAATCCTTTCTGAACCACCCTCCAATGACCGACTCAACCAAAGCCAATTACACCCGATCCTTTATCGTGGTCACGTCTCTGTTTTTCATGTGGGGATTCATCACGGTTCTTGTCGATTCATTAATTCCAAGGTTGAAGGAGATCTTTGAACTAACCTACTTTCAAGCAGGCTTGGTGCAGTTCGCTTTCTTCATGGCGTATGGTCTTTTGTCGATTCCCGCTGGTTTTATTCTTGCTAGAATTGGTTACAAAAAAGGGATGTTGCTCGGTCTAGCAACCATGGGTTTTGGATGCCTGCTTTTCTGGCCTGCCGCTAGTTTCAGAATCTTCGAGGTTTTCCTTTTAGGCTACTTTGTTCTTGCAGGAGGAATGACAATTCTTCAAGTTGCAGCAAATCCTTATGTAGCAGTTTTGGGTGATGCTAGGACCGCTTCTAGTCGCCTGAATCTCGCACAAGCCTTCAATGCGGTAGGAACGACAATTGCTCCAGCGATTGGTGCAATGTTTATTCTGAGTGATAATATTTATACGGGTGATGAAATTGCCGCTTTGGACGAAGCACAAAAGTTGACCTATTATGCTGCGGAATCATCTGCCGTTCAAATGCCGTTTGTAGTGTTGGCTGGAGCATTATTGTTGCTCGCAGGTTTTGTTGCCATGGCCAAACTCCCACAGGTTCTGGATACAGGGCATGCTGGAAGTTATCGCGAGGCCCTCAAGAATTCCAAACTGGTAAAAGGTGCTATTGGAATCTTCCTTTACGTTGGAGCGGAGGTAGCAATCGGTAGTTATTTGGTAAGCTATTTCTTGGATATGAACCTGGCTGAAGCAATTAAGAACAGTGGTTTTTTATCCAACATTTCATCCTCTGTATTGAATACAACTGATCTCAGTTCTATTGATGCCAAAGGGATTGTAGGAGCTTTCGTTATGTTCTATTGGGGTGGAGCAATGGTTGGACGATTTGTTGGAGCGTACTTAACGAGCATCCTTGCTCCTGGTAAAGTACTTGGAGCGTTCGCAGCTGGTGCTGTACTCATGATTTTGATCTCAATGACGACCACTGGTCTTACAGCAATGATTTCCATTTTGGCTGTAGGGCTGTTCAATTCAATCATGTTCCCAACCATCTTCACTATTGCTATTGAAGAACTGGGAGATCTGAAACCACAAGGATCTGGAATCCTTTGTACGGCTATTGCAGGTGGCGCTTTCATTCCGCCACTTTACGGATACTTCACAGATATGGCGGGCTTTAAAATGGCATTTATCGTGCTGTTGGTCTGCTACGGATACATACTTCTTTACGGTCTCGGTTCTAAGAAAACCGAAGCCTAATCCTAATTTATATGCACAGATTTATTCCTCAACGCAGCATTGCGGGCGTAGCGTTAGTTACTCTTGGTCTTATCGGCTTCAATTCTTGCACGCCAATTGAACAAGAGCCCGGAAACTCCCAATTCGTAAATCCATTTATTGGAACTGGCGGGCACGGTCACACGTTTCCTGGAGCCACGCGGCCTTTCGGAATGGTGCAGTTGAGTCCAGATACCAGATTGGAAGGATGGGATGGTTGTAGTGGGTATCACTACACTGATTCCGTTGTTTATGGATTCAGCCACACTCACTTGAGTGGAACAGGTATTGGCGATTACTGCGACATCCTACTTAAGCCTTGTATCGGTGAAGTAAAAATGGAGAATGGCTACAAGTCATCCCCAGAAAACGGATACGCTTCTCATTTTGATAAGAATACCGAGGTAGCCGAAGCTGGATATTATTCGATGGATTTGGCTGAGGGAATCAAAGTCGAATTGACAACTACGCAACGTGTTGGAATGCATCGATACACGTTTGAGAATTCAGATAATGCACATGTTATTCTTGATCTCTCCCATCGTGATCTTCTACTTGATTCTGAATTGGAAATCGTGAATGACTCCACAGTTCGAGGGTTCAGAAGGTCTCGGGACTGGGCACAGAATCAATATGTGTTTTTCTATGCTGAATTCTCAAGACCAATTATGAGTCACTCATTGGTTCGAGATAGCATTGCTACCGACCCCGGTATGGTAAAAGACCTTGCAACTAAAGCGGCTTTGGAATTTGCAATGAATGATGGTGAGCAGCTCATTGTCCGAGTTGGTATCTCAGCTGTTGATATGTCAGGAGCTGAAAAAAACCTTCGCGATGAAGTGAAAGACTGGGATTTTGATGCAGTAAGAGAAAAAGCACGATTAGACTGGGATATGGAGCTTTCGAAGATTCGTGTAAAAGGAAAGAACGATGACAAGACCATCTTCTATTCGGCCTTGTATCACACGATGATTGCTCCAAATTTATACTCCGATGTTGACGGCCGTTACCGAAAGACGATTCCGAAAGATTCAATCAACCATCCCGATCCAATCGGGCAACTTGAAGAAGGAGAGAATCATTACACGATTTTCAGTTTGTGGGACACGTACAGGGCTGCACATCCATTGTACACGATTATTGATGAGGAACGAACGAATGAATTCATCAGAACATTCCTTCGACAATATGAAGATGGAAATCAACTACCAGTTTGGGAGTTAGCAGGAAACTACACCGGCTGCATGATTGGTTATCACTCGATTCCAGTAATAGCCGATGCGTACGCAAAAGGCATAAGAGATTGGGATACTGATTTGGCTTTAGAAGCTATGAACCATTCAGCTTCCTTGCAGCACTTGGGTTTGCCATCGTTTGAGGAAAAAGGATTTATCCCAACTGGTGACGAGCCTGAATCAGTGAGCAAAACATTGGAATATGCCTACGATGATTGGTGCATCGCGATGATGGCCAAAGAAATGAATGAAACGGAGATGTACGATCGGTTTATTAGTCGCGCTCAGAATTACAAGAACATTTACAATGCTGAAAACGGCTTTCTACAAGGGCGAACCAATGGAGGTTGGTATGGCCCTTTTGTTCCGGAGGAAGTGAACTTTAATTACACCGAAGCAAATGGCTGGCAATACAGTTTGGCCGTTCCTCAGGATGTTGATGGCCTGATTGAATTGATGGGCGGTGACGAAAAGTTCGTTGCTCATCTCGACTCCATGTTCAATACAACTAGCGAGACCGAAGGACGACATCAAGTCGATATTACCGGATTGATTGGTCAATATGCACATGGAAACGAACCAAGTCATCATATGGCCTACTTGTACAGTTATGCTGGTCAACCATGGAAAACACAGAGTCGTGTGAGAGAGATATTAAAGACCATGTATCAAAATGCGCCCGATGGGCTTTCTGGAAATGAGGATTGTGGCCAGATGTCAGCATGGTATGTCTTAAGTGCAATGGGTTTTTATCCTGTTTGCCCGGGGTCTGATGAATACGTCATAGGATATCCCTTATTCAACGAGGTAGAAATTGATGTTGCCAGCGGAGCAACATTTGCCATCACAACCGAGGCTGTGGTTGATAAGAAAAGGCACATCGTCTCGGCTACGTTCAATGGATTTCCACTCGAGGAATCTTACATTACACATGATGATATTCTCTCAGGAGGGGCATTAGAATTTGAAATGGACAAAAACCCTGATAAAGATTGGGGAGTTGGAGAAGGATTCGAACCGACAAGTTGGATTGAGGATGATAAAATCATCGTTGTTCCGTCTATAAATGCCTTCTCACGGACGTTTGAAGATTCTCTTTTGGTAGAAATTAGATCTCCAGAAGATGGAGCAATTTTAGAATATAAGCTTGTGATAGATAGCGTTGCAAGTCAACTTTCGGTTTACAAAGAGCCGTTCTATATTCATGAATCCACAATTGTTATCGCTACCGCGTCAAACTCAGAAAAGACGTTAAGTAGCAAAGCTGTTACGGCAGATTTCAAGAAAATTCGGGGAGGTCGATCTATCGAGATTTTAACCGAATACGCGAATCAATATTCTGCCGGTGGAGGCAAAGCGTTGATTGACATGATTAGAGGCGGTCGAGAATTCAGAACAGGTAGCTGGCAGGGCTATCGAGGAGATGCTGAGGCTATTGTAGATTTGGGAGAGGAACAATCTATTTCAACTATTTCTCTTGGGTGTTTGCAGGATATTAAATCTTGGATTTGGATGCCAAAGGAGGTTGAGTTCTTCATTTCCACCGACAAGAAGAAGTGGAACAAGCTTCCTACACCAACTCGGCCAGATATTCAGGAAGACCGCTATGGTTCATTCACTGGAGAGTTTTCATCACAATTCACTGGAAAGAATGCCAGATATGTAAAGGTGGTTGCTAAGAATTATGGGACTTGCCCAGCTTGGCATTTAGGTGCAGGTGGTCAAGGCTGGCTATTTGTGGATGAATTGGAGGTGGAGTAGCGAAGGAGTTCCTGATAAATTTCAGGTTGTGGAACGAGAGAAAGAAGTGCTTAGATCAACTTTTTGGTGATTGTGGAAACGCGACTCGCTTTTCTTTCCCTTGGCTCTTGCTATCTGCTCTTCTTCCGGAAGTTGTGCGAATTCTAAACACTCCGGAGTACAGCAGCCTCCGTTCGCTTCATTGCATTTATCGCACTGAATAAATAGAAGAT
>JBLFWJ010000139.1:0-8989 GCA_047611425.1 Bacteroidia bacterium
AGAAACCAGATTAGAAGAGGTTATTGCTCATTTGCTAATCACCCGCATTGGGCGTTTAAACGCGTTATCAGGTAGGCCCAGTATCTTCAAAAATTCGCTGGTAAAAACGGGTTAGTAAAAGGCCTTACCAACGTAGTAGTGGTTTCTAAAAACCGAGGAGTTTCAAAGCTGATAAGAAGTGGTACTTAAATGCCTGATTTAACTATTTTTGGGGGCTTCTGCCTTTAACAATGATTCAGCCCCGATCAGTCCTTTTTTTCTATGCCTTTTCGACCATTTTGTTGTGGTCGTGTAGCAGCAATTCAGAGCTTACCGTTCGTGAGTTTGAAGACGGAGATGAGCTGGTTCAAATGCAGTATGACGGAGAAGAAACCGCAAGCCACTTGGTAAAGGAGGTTCGGTTCTACAAGGAAGGTCCCAAAAAGATGGTTACGCCTATGAAGGAAGGCAAGGTGGAAGGTATAGTCGAATACTATTACCCTAGCGGCCATCTTAAGGAAACAGTTAGTTTTAAAAATGGTGTGCAAGATGGGCCGTTCCGTAGTTATGATTCGGAGGGGATTTTGGTGTTTGAAGGCACAATGAAAAATGGAATGAAACAGGGGCCGTGGACCACTTGGTATGATGAGGTTCAAAAATCGGAAGAGCGTTATTATCAAAATGACGAGTTACATGGCCAATGGACATTCTGGTATATAGACGGGGCTAAAAAACGAGTGGAGGAGTATAAGAATGGTGCACTCATAAAGCAAACCGAATTTTAATGCGCCAACTACTAATTACCTCAATATTAGTGCTCTTTTCAAGTGCTGCGTTCGCACAAGATATTGTTGAAGAGACATACCCTAGGGGCCAATTAAAGGTAAAAGGTCAAGTAGAGGACGATGCTAAAACAGGACTTTGGACATCTTGGTACGAGGATGGGGTTAAAATGAGCGAAGGAACTTATCTCAGCGGTAAAAGAGATGGCAAATGGGAGGAATGGTATGAGAACGGAAAAAAATGGAGTTTGGCCTTCTTCAAAGACGATGTTCCTCACGGACGCTACGAAGATTTTGACATGAATGGCGGAAAGGTGGAAGAAGGAGAAATGAATATGGGTATACCCAATGGTGCGTTCAAGTCATGGTATAACTCAAACTTTCTGAGAAGTAGCGGAGAATTCACCGATGGGCATAAAACAGGAAAATGGACCATTCATTATGAGAATGGCAACCAAGCTTCGGAAGGAGAATACAAATTCAGTAAGCGTGTTGGGCAATGGGAAACGTGGCATGAGGGAGGAAAGATGAAAAGTAGAGGGGTTTACTTTGCAGGTATACCTCATGGTTTATGGGAGTATTGGCATAAAGACGGTGCATTGCAGTTGAAGGGGGAGTACGTAGGAGGGAAGAAAGAAAGTGAATGGACTGAGTGGCATGACAATGGCCAAATGAAGAGCAAAGGCTCTTATTTAAATGATGTTGAGAATGGAAGATGGGACTATTGGAACTTTGACGGTTCGTTAGATCGAGAAGTTGAGCACGTACAAAAGCAACCAGAGGGACGATAACCGTCCATAATGATACTCTTATACAATCCTAGAATGTTGAGATTAAAATTTATTTGGATTTTGGTGCTAGCGCTTAGCCCTTTGAGCCTATTCGCAACCCACATTGTTGGCGGTGAGGTCTTCTACACTCATTTAGGTGGAGACCAGTACAGCGTTATCCTTTTGGTATATCGAGATTGCGATGGCGGACAGGCTGATTTAGATGATCCAGCACCTCTTGGAATCTATAATACCACCACCAATGCGTTGATTCAAACTGTTGATATGGATCTTGATTCTGTGGTACAGATTATCACGGAAATCAATTCGTCATGTGTTACTTCTCCGAATGATATTTGTGTTGAAGTAGGTTATTATACGGAGATAGTCACCCTAGATCAGATTTTGGCTGGGGGATATACTTTAACGTATCAGCGTTGTTGTAGAAATGGGATAACTCAAAATATCCTAACACCGGATGACATTGGAGCCACCTATACGACTACGGTACCTGGCACTAATTCATCACCGAATAATAGCAGTCCTTTCTTTTTAAACCTACCTCCAAATTATATCTGTGCAGGTTTACCATTTACGTTTAATCATGTTGCCATCGATCCTGATGGTGATTCTTTGGTTTACGAACTGTGTACTCCTTATGAAGGTGGAACTTCTGCCAACCCTGCACCAGATCCACCAGGCGCTCCTCCTTATGTTGAGCTAGGATGGGGTGCTGGATTTTCGACAGCGGATATGCTTGGTGGTGGGAGCGCACTATCAATGGATCCAGTAACGGGAGTTATTACAGCAACGCCCGGTGCTGAGGGAAACTTTGTGATTGGCCTTTGTGTTTCTGAGTATAGAAACGGGGTTCTTCTGTCTCAAACTAGAAGAGACTATCAAATAAATGTTGTGGATTGTGAAGCCCCGATTGCCGAGCCATTCGACACGAATGCTCAACCGGGTTTTCCATTCGTTAATTGCGAAGCAACCGTGGATTTCGAAGCCATTAACACAGCTGGATTTAGTATCCTTTGGGACTTTGGCGACCTAACAACAACTGCAGATAATTCTACCGGTGCTAATCCTTCATGGACTTATCCTGGCCCCGGTGATTATGATCTTACCTTGATTGTATTCAATCCGATTAATCCGAACGATCCACTTTGTGCGGATACCGTAATTCAAACGGTGACAGTGCAGGATACTGTCCTTCCAGACGCTGGGCCAGACGCGCTTATCTGCGAAGGAGATTCAATTCAGATTGGACCATCACCAGCGCCAGGATCAACCTATTCATGGACTCCGGTAGATGGTTTAAGTGATCCATCGGTTGCCCAACCAATGGCTTTTCCTAATGTGATTACCACTTATACAGTGGTTGAAACGGATAGTGTTGGTTGCTCAGGCTTTGATGAAGTTATGGTCACCTTTATGCCTAATCCTACCATTACCGTTTCGAATGATACCTCGGTATGTCCGAATACCGATGCGCAGTTATCAGCTGCTGGTGGAGTTTCCTACGAATGGTCTCCTCCCGCGACATTGAACAACCCAAATATTTTCAATCCGATTGCAACGCCAATTGAAACGACTACCTATTATGTGTTGGTTACTGATGTTAATGGCTGTGAAGCTATGGACAGCGTTACGATAACGATGTTTGAAGTTGCTGCGTGGTCAGACACTTCGATATGTATGGGCGATGCAGCTCAACTAGGAGTTGAAGGTGGAGTGAGTTGGGTTTGGACACCGCCAGGTGATTTGAATGATCCAACTGCACAGAATCCCATCGCCACCCCAACTGTTACAACCACTTACTTTGTATCTGTAACGGCTAGTACAGGTTGCGTTGCCGAGGACTCGATTACAGTTACAATTGCGGATCCACCAACAGCATTTGCTGGTTTTGATCACGGAGTGTGTTCTGGACAAACAATTCAACTAGGTGCAACAGGAGGTGTTACCTATTCATGGGAACCGCCTACAGGTCTAAATGACCCAAATATTGCCAATCCTATTCTCACGTTAAGCGGAGATTCTGCAACGTTAATCGTAACGGTTACTGATCCTGCTGGATGTACCGATACGGACACGGTTACGGTTTGGGCTGAACCCCTTCCAGATGCACTTGCTGGTCCGAATTCAACTATTTGTATAGGTGAAAGTGTTAACCTCTTCGCTACTGGAGGAGAGTTTTATTCATGGGATCCAGCATCTGGTTTGGATAACCCAAGTATCGCCAACCCTTTGGCAACACCGGGAGTTACAACTACATACACAGTGACAGTTGGACAGCCAACAGGAAATCTTGTAGCAAATGGAGATTTCAGCTTCGGTAATGTTGGATTCTTAAGTGATTATGGCTATTCAACAAACTTGAATCCAGAAGGATTGTATTCTATCGTTACAGATCCAAGTACAGTTCATGGTGCTTTTGTAGGGTCGGATCATACTGGTAATGCGCCTCTTGATAGCTTTATGGTTGTTAATGGTGCAGGAACACCTGGCCTAAACGTTTGGTGTCAAACCGTAAGCGTTTCTCCGAACACGAATTATAGCTTCGGAACATGGGTAAGTACAATGGTTACTGGTTCACCAGCAATACTCCAATTTAGTATTAACGGTGTGATTCTGGGCTCGCCATTTACGGCTCCAAATGTTCTGAACCAATGGAATCAATTTGCAGAAGATTGGTTCTCAGGAACCGCAACTTCTGCTACTATCTGCATTGTGAATCAGAATACTACCACCGGAGGAAACGACTTCGGCATAGACGATATCTCGTTCTCAACGGTATGTACAAGCACAGCGGAGGTTACTATCACAGTTAACGAACTACCGGAAGCAAATGCTGGTGACGATACCGAGTTTTGTATTGGACAAGGTGTTCAGTTGAACGCTTCTGGTGGAGTTTCTTACTCTTGGACTCCACCTTTAGGACTTAACGATCCTAATATTTCTGACCCGCTTGCAAACCCAGTAACAACTACGGTCTATACCGTGACTGTGGCCGATGCCATTGGGTGTGAGAATACAGATCAGATTGTAGTTACCTTACATCCGCAACTACCAGCAAGTGCAGGACCAGACCTTCAGGTGTGTTTCGGTGATGATATTGTACTTCAAGGATCTGGTGGCATAACTTTTTCTTGGGATCCTCCAACTTATTTGGATAATTCAAATGAACAGCTCCCTATTAGTACACCTGATCAAGATATTAGCTATACGGTTACTGTTACCGATGTGCACGGTTGTGTAGCTTCGGATGATATGAACGTAACGGTGATGGCATCACCTATTGTAGGCGCAGGTCAAGACAGCGTAATCTGTTTGGATGGATCATTGGTACTACAAGCAACGGGCGGTACATCCTATACTTGGTTCCCGGTTGACGGTTTAAGTGATCCAAATATTGGAAATCCAAATGCATCTCCTTTCGGAGACATACTATACACGGTTATTGGAACCGATAATAATGGATGTTCTAATATCGATTCGGTGTTCATTAGCTACTTCCGAGCTTCAGCCGCACCAGACTCAATTGTCTGCAATGGGGATAGTGTTCAGGCATTTGTTAGTGGAGGCGCCACCTTCCAATGGAGTCCGGTTGATGGAGTTAGCGACCCGAATTCTAGCTCTCCGTTCTTGAGTCCAGATGTGTCTACCATTTATACGGTAACGGCCACAAGTAATGCTGGCTGCGATGCGATAGCCGAAGTTTCGATAGATATTTTAAGCCTGCCTGTTTCTTCTTTCGAAGTAGATATGGAACCAAGTTGTGATGGAATATTTGCAGATTTTAATAACATGTCTACTGGTTCCGATAACTATTTATGGTTGTTTGGTGATGGTGATACGAGTATTGATTTCAGCCCGGAGCATGTTTATCCGCCAGGGGCCGGAAGCGTAATCACGTTAATCGCCTACAATAATGAAGGGTTCTGTATTGATACGATGGTACTTGACCTTACAGACCAATGGTATGGTAATGACACCATCGACATTACGAATTCAAGCGCCTTCACACCAAACTATGACGGGTTGAATGATTGCTTCAGACCAGCGTTTGATGGCCACTTCTCTGATTGCTACGAACTGCGCGTTTTTAGCCGATGGGGCATTCTTCAATTTGAATCAGTTGCCGGGCAAAATCACTGTTGGGATGGACGTAACAAGTCGGGCGAGATGGCAACGCAAGGCACTTATTATTATATTGTCAACCTAAATGGAATTGAGCAGCACGGTTATGTGACGCTTATAGAATAGACAATACAAAATGAAAAAGTTGACCGACAGTAAGTTTAATCGACTTCTGTCGGTTTTTTTATTCCTTGTTTTTTCATTCATCGGCTTCGAAGGATTTGGCCAGGCCAGATTCGTAGAAAACAAGGGCCAGTGGCCAGATCGGATTGAATACCAACTAAAAGTGGCCAATGCTGATGTCTTTTTCGAAAAGGATCGACTCACTTGGAATTTCATAAATCCAGAACTGCTCGGAACGCATGATCATTCTGATGTGCATCATCCATCTGAATTTGATGGACATGCCTATCAAGTTGAATTTGTTGGCGCGAACCCAGACGTGGTAGTTAATGGTGAACGGAAATATGATGACCACATCAATTATCTAAAAGGAAATAATCCCTCGAAGTGGGCTTCAGGCGTAAAGCCTTACCGCCAAACTACCTACGAAGACATTTACTATGGAATAGACATCCATTACTATCAGAAGGAGAAGCATTTGAAATATGACATTTTGGTTGATGCTGGTGTTGATCCTTCCCAGTTCAAAATGAGGTATTCGGGTACAGATGATATTCGACTGAAAGATGGAAAACTGATAATCATCAACACCTTTAATACGGTTACAGAATCCATTCCCGAAACGTACCAAGTAATTGATGGGAAGAGAAGAAATGTTAAGTGTGAGTTTGTTTTACAAGGTGAGGAAGTCTCGTTCAACTTTCCTGATGGATACGATGAGTCGGAACAGCTGATTATCGACCCTTATGTGGTATTCTCAAGTTATACGGGGTCGACAGCGGATAATTTTGGATTTACGGCTGCGAATAATATCAATGCCGAGTTGTACGGTGGTGGAATTGTGTTTGACGCAGGCTATCCCTTTGTTACAGGTTCTTACTCAAGCACATTTGAAGGTGGAGGAACGGACATCGGCATAAGTAGATTCAGTGCAGACGGAACCAACTTGTTGTATTCCACCTACATCGGAGGAAATGGCGTTGAAGCTCCACATAGTATGATTATCAATTCCCTGGGTCAATTGGTTGTTTTGGGATCAACAGCTTCGGACAACTTTCCAATGCTGGGCAACTCTTATGATGACGATTTTAATGGTGGTTCAAATCAAACGGTTCCGGGAAGCGGAATGACCTACACGAATGGAGCGGACATTATCGTTTTCGTTTTTAATGAGGATGGATCTGCGTTGGCGGGATCAACCTATTTAGGAGGAACATCAAATGATGGTTTGAATATGAATGTCAGCCTGGCTTTCAATTATGGAGATGAATTCCGAGGAGAGGTAATCGTGGATGGTCAGGATAATGTTTACATCGCATCCAATACGCTTTCAACGGATATGCCTATCGTAGGTGGAATTGACAACTCCTTGGGAGGTGAACAGGATGGATTTGTGGCAAAGTTTAATAGTGATTTATCAAGCCTCACATGGTCTACGTATATCGGTGGTAGCAATGCTGACGCATCCTATTCGCTCAAGCTAGCGCAAAACGGAACCGTTTATATTTCAGGTGGAACAGTGAGTTCGGACCTGAACGTTCCAGCGACAGGGCTATTCCCAACCTTTAATGGAGGTCAATCAGATGGATATCTTTTGGGGTTATCGAATGATGGTTCTACACTCCTGGCAGGAACGTATTTAGGAACCTCAGAATACGATCAGTCCTATTTTATCGAAGTGGATGATGATCAGGATGTTTATGTGGTTGGTCAGTCAATTGGAAGTTATCCTGTAAGTGCAATTTACAGCGAGACGGGAAGCCATCAGTTCATTCAAAAGATGAACCCAGAATTAACGACTTCCATATATTCGACCGTATTCGGTAGTAATTCCAACACAATCAATATTTCTCCTACCGCATTTTTGGTTGATACATGCGAGCGGGTTTATGTTGGAGGATGGGGTGGTTCTACCAACCAAATTGGCAACACCAATGATATGACAACCACTCCTGCTGCTTTTCAAGAAACAACAGATGGCAGCGATTTCTACTTCATCGTTTTAAAAGAAGATGCCAGTGGTGTAGAATATGCCACCTATTTCGGAGGTGACGGTATTGCTGAACACGTTGATGGCGGGACAAGTCGTTTTGATAAAAATGGAGTAATCTACGAGGCAGTTTGTGCCGGATGTGGATCCAGTGATGACTTTCCCACACAACAAGGAGTGTGGTCAGAGGTGAACGGATCCACCAATTGCAATCTTGGAGTTATTAAACTCAATATGGATGTTAGTGGAATTGAGGTAGAAATCAACTCCGGAGCCAATCAAGAAGGTTGCACTCCGTTTACGGTTCAGTTTGATTCCGACACCGTCAACACAATAAATTTCATGTGGGATTTTGGCGATGGAACAACCTCTACCGAGGCGGACCCTGAACACACCTATGCCATAGCTGGAGTATACCAAGTTGTTTTAACAGGAGAGAATTTCGGTTTATGTGGGGCTGAATCATTCACCGATACGGCTTTTGCCACTATCACGGTAAACGAATCATTAATAATTGCCAATGCCGGGCCAGACACAACCTCTTGCAGTGGAGCATCTGTGGTTCTTGGCGACCCTGCCGTTCCGGATGTGACTTACACATGGTCGCCATCGGATGGATTGAATCTTACTGGGGTCGCCCAACCTCAAGCTTCGCCAACCGACCCAACCACATACATATTAAATACAATCGATATTAATGGCTGTGAAGATGCGGACACGGTTGTTGTTGATGTCTTTGCAATTGCCGCCTTGGGAGACACAGCGCTATGTGCCGGAGAAGAGGCCCAACTGTTTGTGAATGGCGGCAGTAGTTGGGCTTGGAGTCCTTCTGGATCCTTAAGCGATCCACTTTCTCAAAACCCTGTTTCCACAGCGACCTCTACAACCACATATACTGTGCAATCTGATAATGGAGCGGGGTGTTCTGCAGTAGATCAAGTAACAGTTACGGTCAATCCACTGCCAATTGCAAATGCAGGCACCGATGTTTCCGTGTGCGAGGGAGAAGAAGTTCAACTATCCGCTGGAGGAGGAACAACCTACTCGTGGACTCCAGCTTCAGGATTGAATGATCCTGAAGTGAGCGATCCTTTGGCTTCGCCAATAATCGATACTGAATATTCAGTATTGGTTACTGACATTAACGGTTGCCAGGATACAGATGCGGTTTTGGTAGAAACCATCCCACCTCCATTGGTAAT
>JBLFWJ010000140.1:0-8847 GCA_047611425.1 Bacteroidia bacterium
TCAATATTAGGCTCTCCACAACTGCACCGTTATTATTCATGATTTCAACTGTTGAAGTACCTGACAAATCAGATGCATGTAACCAGAATTCGCCAGATGTAGGGTTTGGCCAAATGTTCAAGGGATTCACCTTTGCTTCTTCAATGCCAACATTATCAACTTCAACAATATCGTGGGTTGAGTTTATGTCAAGATCCCAAATAATTGTTGTGATTCCAGATGGCCATTTGATTATTACTGAGTCAATGGACGTTGACTGTCCGATTCCAAAGTGCGTAGTCAATGAACTCATCGGGCTGAAACTTTCTCCTGAACGCACCTCACGAATCTGCATGCCCCAATCACCATACAATTCAACACGCGCACCGATACCGTTCTTGTTACTTACGACACCAAGCGTGTTGATCTTCACCCAGTTGTTGGCGTTTCCGTCATTCATGTAGATGGTGCTGCCATTTAATACATCAAGGAAACCATCGTTGTTCAGGTCACCAATTCCACCATCATCAAAGCTCAAACTCTGGCCAGTAAAAGTCAGATCTCCGTTATTCAACCACAAAGCATTATCAAACTCAGTAAGGATGTCAACCCATCCATCATTATCAAAATCTGCACTGGCATTTTCCCAAGCTCCGAGATCGGTTGCATCAATTCCTGTGGTGGCAATAATATCAGTGAAATATCCAGTTCCGTCATTCAACATAAATCGATTTGAATCGGTGTGATTTACGATGAACGCATCGAAATCTCCATCGTTGTCATAGTCCTCAAAAGTGGTTGCCCAAGATTGCTCGTTATCGGCCATGTTAATGCTTTCAGCCATTTCTGTAAAAACGCCCGAACCATCATTCTGATACATTCCATTTGTACGCTCTGGGTCTCCTGGAGACGAACCTTGTCGGCACTTGGTTATATAAAGATCCATGTCTTCGTCATTGTCGAAGTCACACCAAATTGCAGCATAATTTCCTGGCATATCAATAGTTTCAATCAGCGTTTGATCTTCTGTTAACGTACCAGTTCCATCATTTCTGTATGGATGAGAAAGATCTACATCGTGACAAACGAAAGCATCCAAGTGTCCATCATTATCAATATCTGCAATCGTTGATCGCTGTGAGAAGATGTAATCAGTGTGGAAATCTTCTGTATAGTCTGTTCCAGAACCGTTCGAGTTAATAAAAGATACAGTACTCCCGCCTCCCAGGAGCAAATCGTTGTATCCGTTATTATCGAAATCCCCAGCGCAAATGCTCCAATTTGGCAGTGTACTCCAGGCATGTTCGTGCTTTTGCTGACTGAACGTGCCATCGGCATTTTGAAAATCGATAGCCATTGAATCGTCACTAATTCTTACCACATCGTCAAGAAAATCGCCATTCATATCTACGACACAATCTTCGTAAGACCAACCATTAAAACTTCCTAGAAGACTACTGTTTGAAGAGAAAGTGACCTGCGCCATTCCTCCTGAAACGGTCATAAGGATTGATAAAACAGTAAATAGTAAATGTCTTTTTTTCATTTTGGAATGAATTGATTTTAGCTAAAGGACGTTAAACTCAGCAACATGAGGTGTACAATGCTTGACATGATGTCAACATTAGAATAATGAAATCGTCATCCTTTTGCCTCAATGATGATATTTCTCCCCTTTGTTTATCGAACACGCACGATATAGTTGTTCTACAAATAGCAAGCGAATCATTTGATGCGTGAAGGTCATTTTCGATAATGCCATTTTAGAATCGGCTCTTTGATAAACAGCTTTAGAAAAACCAAAGGCCCCGCCAATAACAAAAACGAGTTGGCGAGTTCCGGCATTCAACCTCTTGGTGAGCAATCCAGCAAATTCTCTTGAAGAATATTCTCTACCCAATTCATCCAAAACGATTACATGATCACCATTTTCAATGTTCTCGAGAAGTGCAAGGCCTTCTAATTCCTTCAGCTTTTCAAAAGGCAGTTTGGCTGCATTCTTTGGTTTTGGAATGACGACAAATTCAAATGGCAAATAGTGTTTGATCCTATCACAATACCGGTCAATCAGGGGGATAAGCTCTTTATCATCCGTTTTGTCTACAACTAGCAGTTTTACCTTCATACTCAGGTTTGATGTTCGGCAAAGTATCACTTATTTTGTGTGGGTATCTTCACGGCACTGGCCTGAAAGTTGATACCACTGCAACCATGATGAAATCTATTCGAATTCTTAGCACTTTGATACTGATAATGTCAATGACCGTGGGCACCGCACTGTCCCAGCATGGAGAGCGTATTGATGCCGCAATCAGGGTTGGAAATTCCAGTGCGTTGAGCGAGCATTTTGGCCCAAAAGTGGACCTAACCTTACTGAGTAAAGAAGACAGCTACAGCAAAGCTCAGGCTGAACAAATTCTAAAGGACTTCTTTCAGAAGAATAGTGTTTCTGATTACAAGGTGATTCACCACGGAAGCGCGAAAGACGGGGCTGAATATTTTATTGGATCCCTGACCACTTCTGGTGGCAGTTTTCGAACCTATCTTTTGGTTAGAACGGAGAATTCGAAGAAGCGGATTCAGCAGCTTCGCATCGAAGCATCAGAGTAAATAATGACAATAGACGAGATCATAGATCGTACGCTCGAAGAAGATTTGGGCGATGGCGATCACACTTCCAATGCCTGTTTGCCAAGTTCAGTTTCAGGTTCGGCCTACTTAGTTTGTAAAGAAGCCGGTGTAATTGCCGGAATGGATTTGGCGGAAACGATCTTTCATCGGGTTGATGACAACCTGATATTCAAAGCTCTGGTTTCGGATGGTGAATCCATTGAAGTCGGACAACGACTATTCGAGGTCGAAGGAAGTTCACGCTCAATCTTAACAGCCGAAAGAACTGTATTGAATTTCATGCAACGCATGAGCGGGATTGCAACTAAAACCCGTTTTCTCAATTCATTAATCGGAAACAACTCAGCGAAATTGCTCGATACGAGAAAGACCACTCCCCTACTTCGTGAAATTGAAAAGCTAGCTGTAAGAATTGGCGGTGGGTACAACCACAGAATGGGTCTTTACGACATGATCATGATAAAAGACAATCATGCCGACATGTCTGGAGGAATCACCGCTGCCGTGACCAAGGTTCATAAATACATGGCAGCTAAGGGCAAAAAATTGAAAGTGGAAGTTGAAGTCCGCGATTTGGAAGAACTAAACGAGGTTTTATCTATTGAAGGCGTGGATCGGGTGATGTTGGATAACTTCACTCCTACTTTGATGACAGAAGCTGTAAACATTATTGCAGGCAGAATTGAAACGGAGGCTTCTGGTGGAATCACCGAGGCCACGATTGCAGATTATGCAGCAACTGGCGTTGACTATATTTCTGTTGGAGCGCTTACGCACAACATTCAGAGTCTCGACCTTAGTTTGAAAGCCGACTGATATGCTCAGAAAACTTATCGTTTGGTTCCTGCGGCTTCCCATCATTCGGAATATTATCAAATTCTCTAAAGAAGTTAGGATTCCTGGGTTCGATGGATTGCCTCTTTACGATGTCACGGCCTTTTTTGTAAAGGGACTTCAAGAAGGATGGCTGAGTTTGAGAGCCTCCGCAGTAGCATTCAACTTCATATTGGCCATCTTTCCGGCCATCATTTTCCTATTCACGCTGATCGCTTACATCCCAATTGACGGGTTTCAAGAACAATTGCTCGGCATGATGGAAGTGTTGCTTCCAAACAGCGTTTTTGAAAGCATTGACGAGACGTTCGCAGATATTATTACTCGTCAACGAGGTGGGCTGCTTTCGGTTACCGTTATCTCCACACTCTACTTTGCAACCAACGGCTTACACACGCTAATCGATAGCTTCAATACCACATATCACACGATGGAGAGCCGATCCTACTTCGTTCAACGTGGAATTGCCATTCTCCTCACATTGATCTTAACCGCATTTACTGTTGTCGCCATTAGCCTCATTGTTTTTGGGCATATGGGCATGGATTATCTGCGAGAACTGGGTTGGATTGAAGACAGCCTGATGCATTTGACACTTAATCTTGCCCGTTGGGTGATCATTCTGGCATTGATATTCTTCGCTATCTCTGTCTTGTATTTTCTAGGACCAGCGAAGCAAACCAAATGGCGTTTTTTTTCGGCAGGCTCCACACTGGCAACCGTTCTCGTAATTGTCACTTCTCTAGGATTTACCTATTTCGTTGAAAATTTCGGCCAGTACAACAAACTTTATGGATCCATCGGAACCCTAGTAATTGTAATGCTTTGGATGCTTTTCAATTCCACGGCATTGCTAATCGGTTTTGAATTGAATGCCAGTATCGAGGATGCGAAACTTCGTGATTTGGCCCTGGATAAACGCTCACTCAACATTTCGTTGGAAGATGAAATTGAAAAAGGAAATAATTCGTGAAAAGGCTACTCTTCATTTTACCCGTACTTATTGCGAATGTTGTTTTTGGGCAGTACGACCCGCTTTCTCCACCCAATACATTTAGATCTTCAGACAATCCTCTTTACTGGAATAATCGTCCTCCAAGTTCTGATTATTGGCAACAGGATGTCCATTACATTATATCGGCCGAGTTAGATGTAGAAACAGACGTTATCACGGGAAAGCAGCGATTGATTTATTGGAATAATTCGCCAGATACCCTGACGCATCTCTTCTTCCACCTTTATCAGAATGCCTATACGCCAAACTCTTTTCTAGGAAAGTTGAGGGAAGAAAAAGGTGAGCATACAGAATATGGAGGCTATGAATCAGAAGGTCTCGGAACCGAGGTTTTGTCATTTAAGGTTGACGGCAAAGACATCCAGCCAACACTTGATGGTACCATCATGCATGTTCCGCTGGAGAATGCACTGCTTGCCAATTCCAAGGTGACAATCGATATAGATTTCAAAACGTACTTCGATAATGGAGGCTCGTCTGGCAAACGGATGAAGAAGTTCGAGCATGCTGGATCAAAGCATTATGATGCGGTTCACTGGTATCCGAGGATCAGCGTTTATGACCGAAAATTCGGCTGGACAACTGACCCACATCTTGGGAGTGAGTTTTATGGGGATCATGGAACGTTTGATGTTCAGGTAACCACGGCATCCAACATGATTCTTGATGGTACAGGGTTTCTCACCAACCGTGATGAAGTTCTTCCAGCAGATCTTCGGAAGAAGCTAGACATCACAAACTTCAAAGACAAACCTTGGGGGGAAAAGGCCAGCGTAATTCTTCCTTACGATTCTGACCAGACCAAAACTTGGAAGTTCCATGCAGAGAATGTGCATGACTTTGGGTTCACCGTTGATCCGACTTACAGAATTGGAGAAGCGGATGCCCTTGTTGATGGCCGAATAGTGAAATGCTACTCGTTGGCCCAAGAAGAACATGCCAGCAAGTGGCAGAATGCGGCTTCTTTCTCAGCAAAGATTATCGAGTTGTTCTCAAAGAGAGTTGGGCCTTACCATTATCATAAGATGATTGTTGCTGATGCCCGAGACGGCATGGAATATCCCATGCTTACGTTGGATGGTGGCTCAGATCCGGGTTATCGTGACCTCCTTGTTCACGAGATTGGACACAATTGGTTTTACGGAATGGTTGGGAATAATGAGACATATCGTGCAGGCCTAGATGAAGGTTTTACCCAGTATCTGACGGTAATGGGAATGCAAGAATTGCAAGGCGACACAGATGTTTTTGAAGTACCTGACCATTGGTACAAGCGACTTTTCAAAAAACCTGTTCCAACTTTGGATAACCAGATTTACAATGGCTTTATGCGTTCCGGAAAATCTAGGGAAGTACCTGCCATTGATGTTCATTCGGATCATTATCACGAAGGGTACACTCATGGATATGGCCATGTTTACTACAAGGCTGGGGTTATGCTTTTCAACTTAGAGTACGTCCTTGGCGATGAGCTTTTCGCAACAGTAATGAAAACGTATTTCGATCGATGGAAATTCGGTCACCCATATTGGGATGATTTCCGTCAAGTTGTTCGGGACGTTACCAAAAGCGACATGAACTGGTTTTTTGATCAATGGATTGGGAAAACTGAGCACATTGATTACTCAATCGCATCCGTTTATAGTTTGAAGAATGATCGATACCAAATCAAGATCAAGCGGAAAGAAAACATGCAAATGCCGCTGGACATCAAGGTTGTGACCAATTCTGATTCCATCATCAACTATTACATTCCCAACACATACTTTCAGAAAAAGACAGATGCGACCGTACTTCCTCAATGGAAAGGCTGGGGAAAGAAAAACCGCTCTTATGAGTTCATCATTGAACTTCAGGATGGATTAAAATCTGTTCAGATTGACACGAGCAGAAGGCTGGCTGATGTTTATATGCTCGATAATTCAAGAGGGGTAAATCGAAGCAAATTTGAATTCGATTCGCAAATCAAAAATCGATCAGAGCGAGATAAATACGAAATCAGAATTCGTCCAGACTTTTGGTACAATGGATATGATGGGGTGAAAGCTGGCGGTTCAATAAGTGGTGATTACCTCAAAACTCATCATGTATTTAACTTCAAACTTTGGGTAAATACTGGTGCTGGACAATGGGGTTTTCCAAAATCAGTGAGTGGAACTGATTATCAGTTCATGTCAGTAATGCTGGATTACAAAACAAGCATGGCCAGATTTTGGAAACGCAGCGACTTTGTGTTCTCAGGCCGAGTTCTAGACGGCCTCTACCATTATGACGTTGGCGTGCAGAAATTCAGTAAGAATCGAAAGACCAAGTACAGCTTCTATTACAGATCACTTTATCGTTATAAAGATGCCGACTTGGCCTATCTACTGGTACGAGATGGTTGGAATAGCGGTGAGTTCAACAACACCATCAATATTGATGTAAAGCATGATTTCAGCCACAAGCATGGACATGGCTCAATCGCTGCTAACCTGCGGGGTTCTGGCCCTGGATCGGATTATGGCTATGGTAGAATCCAAGTTGAATTCAAGGATGAAGTTGGGCTGGGCAAATTGAAGTTGAAATCAAGAATCTTCGGACAAATTGGAACCGGGAATACAGCTCCAGAATCTGCCCTTTACTTAGATCGAGCTTCACCTGAAGAAATGATGTTTAATAAGTACACTCGAAGTGCTGGAATCATTCCAGAATCATGGGCGACATACGATGGCAGACTCGGTCATTACCATCATGGTGGTGGATTAAACCTAAGAGGATATTCCTCCTATGTTGCACCGCAATTGGATGACCAAGGAAATGTTCAACTCACGTATCAAGGAACCACTGGAGCAGCCGTAAACATTGAATTGGAATTTGATGATCTATTCGGATTCAAACCAAAGTTTGCTCGAAATTGGTTGGACATTGATTTGTATTTGTTTGCGGATGCAGGAATCATCAACATGAAAGGCAAAGGCGATTATGTGATGGCCACACCACGTGCTGATGCTGGAATTGGAACTTCAATTACCATTAAGAAATGGGGGCTTCTTGAAAAGGTCAAGCCACTCACCATTCGGTTTGACATGCCAATCTATTTGAGCCACGCACCAGCGTTGGCCCCGAACAATTTTCAGTTCAATTGGCTACTTGGCATAGGACGTGCATTCTAATTTTAGAAACACAATCTCATGAAAAACATATCATTACTGACTTTAGGATTATTGCTCTCCGTTGTCGTATCAGCCCAGCGAACCTCGCCAATAGGCAAATGGAAATCCGTTGATGACGATACGGGAAAGGTGAAATCTGTTGTTGAGATTACCGAAGAAGGGGGAAAGCTTTTTGGAAAAATTCTAGAGCTTTTCGATCCGCCAAAACCAAACCCAATTTGCGAAGAATGTGACAAGGATGACCCTCGGTTTGAGAAGCCAGTAACTGGGATGACCATCATTCGGAACATGGTTAAAGATGATGACGAATGGGAAGATGGCGACATTCTTGATCCTGAAAATGGAAAAGTGTATCGCTGCAAACTGTGGGTTGAGAAAGGCAAGCTTCAGGTTCGGGGCTACATAGCTTTCTTGTACAGAACGCAGGAATGGCTTCCTGCTGATTAACCCTCTACTTTAGCCCTTTCTCAGCAGTCAAGTGAAAATTTGTGGTAACAACAGAGTCCTTGAAATTAGCTTCTCCAAGCAGGATAATATCCGTTTTGAATCCTTCCTTTTCAATCTTTATTTCATAAACATTTCTCATTTCGGAACTTGGTATTCGGTAAGAATACACTCCATTTTTCGCAGTTAACCAATTGAACATCAACCGACCACCTTTGGCTCCAAATCTGAGAATGGCACTCTCTATTGGTTCCTTTGAAGCGCTATCAAGCACCGTTCCCTTTAGCCAATAGAACGGGTATTTGTTTCTCAATTCTATTTCAGCATTTCTTTTCTTAAGCCCAGTGGTATCTCTTTTCCCCGTACGACATATGATAGTCTGCGGCCTTACAATCACCTCTTCCATAAAGTCACCTGTTTGCAAAATGAAACGCTTGGGATTATACGCAACAAGATTGATAGAATCCTCAAACGCTATGAAGCCTACAGAACTAATCCTGATTTTTGAAATTCGATCTACCGATTTAGCGAGCACGTTAATTTTAAACTCTCCGTCAAAACCAGTTGTACCTCCTGTTACAACTTGAGAATCTGCATTTAACGCAACATTTGCAAATGGAATAGGCTGACTTCTATCATCGTACACCGTTCCTTCCAAAACAAACCTTGTGTCGGATTGGGTCTGTGCAATAACATCAGTACTGATCAACACAGTCAGGACAAAAAAGAAGTTTACGAGATGTTGCATACCTCTAAGATAATCTCACCAGCAAAACGGATAGTGGTAAA
>JBLFWJ010000141.1:0-8696 GCA_047611425.1 Bacteroidia bacterium
CGTCTGGTCCCACATTCAATGCAAGGGTATTGAATGTGTTATCGTTGGCTAGATGGGCAAAGCAAACAGCAGGTAGCATCAGTGCCAATGCGGTGATAATAGACAGAAAAGACTTCATGTGTTGGATGGGGATAATAAAACCCGAATGTGGTTTCCTAGCACTCTGTTTGAAGACTATTCCTTCAAAATTCTAACCACTTCATTCTGTCCATTGGCGGCCATCACTTCAATCGATGAAATGAGAAGATTAAGCTGATTCCAAAGGTTCGACATCTCTCCCTTGTGCTCCACAACAAAAAAGCCCACCAATTGATGGGCTTTTTTTGTCCCTTTTTTTCTAGGAAAACATCAAATAATACTTCGGGACCAACTAGGTCCGGGAACTTTTTTCATACTCGGTGATAACCTCATAAGGTTGTTGCTCTGTTTTGCCAAATCGTTAGAAATAAGCGCTTGAGCAACTCCAAATCCAATCACTATTAGGCAAGCTGTGATCAATAGAATTCTCATCTAAGTGTTTCTATTTCTAACACAATACGCTCCTTTAGGTTCAATTTATGTTTAACCATTTTCTTAAACCTTTTAACAAAGAAGCTGTTACTGTTATGATTCAATGATGGAATTGTCCAAGCCACTGCCATCTATTTCCCGCCTTGTAAAGCGTTACTAAAATGCTTGAACTGTTATTGCAAGTGGAAGAAGTCAATCTATTCAGTCCGTAGGGACCAAACTTGAGAAAATAACCATGTTCGGACTATTCAATAAAAAGACTGAGAAAGAGAAGCTTAATCAGCAGTACAACAAATTAATGAAGGAAGCCTATGAGCTATCTACAACGGATAGATCGGCAAGTGACGCAAAGTATGCTGAGGCAGATGCAATTGTGAAGAAGCTGGACAATCTACCTTAGTGGGATTCTTGATCAACACGGAAAAGCTCGAATGAAGGTTCTAATAACTGGTACCACGGGCTACATTGGCAAAAGGCTTCTCCCGTTGATTCTGGATCAAGGGTACGATGTAGTGTGCTGTGTTCGAGACAAAGAGCGATTCCCCAAGATCGGGAACTATGCTGAATCTCAAATCGAGATCTTAGAGATTGATTTTCTGGATGACAATGCAATCGATGTAATTCCATCAGACATAGACATAGCCTATTACCTCATACATTCCATGAGCTCAAGCACGTCAGACTTTGAGACCTTAGAAAGTGACTCAGCTCAGAATTTTGTCAAGCTGATAGACCAAACTGCTTGTAAGCAGATAATCTATTTAGGTGGAATTATAAACGAGTCGGAACTTTCAAAGCACCTTCGTTCTAGAAAGAATGTTGAATTGCTTCTAAGAGAAGCAAAGGCTAATGTTACTGCACTTAAAGCAGGTATTATAGTGGGTTCTGGAAGTGCTTCTTTCGAGATCATTCGTGATCTGGTGGAGAAACTGCCGGTTATGATCACGCCAAAATGGTTGAATACGAAGTGCCAACCGATTGGTATTAGAAACGTACTTGAGTATTTGGTCGGTGTATTAGGCAATGACTCAACACTTGACCGTTCTTTTGACATAGGAGGGCCAGATGTGTTGACGTACGAGGAAATGCTTCTGCAATTTGCAGCGGTGCGTGGGTTGACCAGATACATTTTCATAGTGCCAGTAATGACCCCGAAGCTTTCGTCCTACTGGTTGTATTTCGTAACAGCCACTTCTTACAAGTTGGCTGCGAACCTTGTGGATAGTATGAAAATTGAGGTCGTTGCCAAACCCAACGAACTTGCGAATGAATTGGGAATTATTCCCATGCCTTATGGTAAAGCCGTTGAGCTGGCTTTTCAGCGAATAGAGCAAAACAATGTGATTTCCAGTTGGAAGGACGCTGTGGTTTCAAGTTTTTCAGATAACTCTCTCTATGACCACATCAATGTTCCGCAGCACGGCTGTTTCGTTGATAGTAGAAGTAAAATTGTGAAAATCGATTCCGCCCAAGTCTTAGAAAACATTTGGCATATCGGAGGAGAACGAGGTTGGTATTACGGAAATTGGCTTTGGATTCTTAGAGGTTATACGGATAAGCTATTCGGAGGAGTAGGATTGAGAAGAGGAAGGCGAAGTCCGACCGAACTTACCGGAGGTGACCCGGTCGATTTTTGGAGGGTGCTAGTTGCGGATAAAGCAAACAGTAGGTTATTGCTGTATGCCGAAATGAAACTTCCTGGTGAAGCGTGGCTAGAATTTAAACTAGAGCATCGAGGCTCCGAAACAAAGCTGATTCAAACGGCAACTTTTCGTCCCAAGGGTTTACTTGGAAGGCTTTATTGGTATGCTGTTCTGCCCTTTCACTTCTTTGTTTTTGAAGGTATGATGAGGAACATTCTAAAGTTCAAAGCATAAAAAAGCCGCCACCTTGAAAGGTGACGGCAACACGCGATAAGGGGAACCGGAATTTACTCAGGCATTACAACTGAGTCAATAGCGTGTATGATTCCGTTAGAAGCTGCTACATCTGCGATTACAACCGTGGCGGTGTTACCTGACACATCCGTTAAGATCACGTTCTTTCCTTTCATGGACGCTACAAGCGTACCACCCTGTACAGTCTTGATCTCAAATTCGCCTCCATTCTTCTTAATGGCTTTAACCACATCGGCCGCCATGAATTTTCCAGCAACTACGTGATAGGTCAAAACAGCCGTTAGTGTTTCCTTGGCTTCTGGTTTTAGCAAACCATCTACTGTACCAGCCGGTAGTTTACCAAACGCATCATTGGTTGGAGCGAACACAGTGAATGGACCTTCTCCATTTAGCACGTCCACCAAACCCGCTGCTTTTACAGCTGCAACTAATGTTGTGAATGCCTCATTTGAGGCGGCCACACTTACAATGGTGCCTGTTTTTCCGTCCTTTCCTCCATTATCTAAAACTGTAGCGGAACTTGAGGATATCGTTCCAATGGTCATAAGGGCAATCAGTACTTTTTTCATAATGTTTATGTTGGTTAGTTGATAGGACAACCCTGACTATTCATGTTTGTTTAATCAATCTACATATTTATTAAACATAATAATAAGTAACCAGTGATGCCGAGGGTTTCACGCGAAAACAAAAACCCTTCATTACCATCAATACCAATTGCTTCACCTTAACTTCAAGGTCGTTGAGCATGTCAAATTGCTCGGTGAAGGTGACCTCCAGTTGGAAAGCGTCCACAATTCAAAGCATAAAAAAGCCGCCACCTTGAAAGGTGACGGCAACACGCCATCTGGATGTTCCTAGTTGTTATGCCCAGGCTGAATGGCTGGGTCGATAGGGTGCTTAATTCCGGAAGAAGCTTCTAGTTCAGCGTAAGGGCTTCTGGATTTTCGAATATTCTACCACGAGTTCCTTCTAATCGGGTCTTCTTGTCTTCGCGCTCCTTTAGTGGAACAAAGCCTTCAACAAAAGCAATCTGGTAATCGATTTCCCCTGTAAAAGAATTCCACCTTTTTGAAATGATGAACCCAATGTTGGCGGGTAAATAGTCTACTTCGAGTTTGTGTTTTTTACCTAGAATTTGTAGCATTCCAGATTGGAAAAGGTCAGTTGCCACAGCCACAGACTCAAAGCCGTGTTTCTTCGCTAATTCCATACCGTAGTACACATTCTCTAAGCTATGCTCAGCACGATCTTCAATGTGAATATGCTGCGGATCAACACCCATTTCTATGAGGTAAAGGGCATAAATCTTTGACTCCACGTATGGAGTATGTACTGCCGATCCTGAAACGATGATGTTCTTGGCAACACCTGTGTTGTACAATTCAACGGCCCAATGCAAACGCATTTTGTAAATCATGTTCATCTTGCCGTTAGGTGTGAACGGATAACCAGGGACGATGATCGCATCGTAAACTACCCTTGGCTTCTTTTTGGCTTGAGCAGGTGAAATTGAAAAAGCGGTAATGGTTAGAAGGATTAACAAAACAATTCTGAAAAAAGTCATGACTTGAAGTTTATTGGTTTATAAGGGGTTAACAGCAGAAATAAATATAATGTTTAAAGATTATTAAAAAAGATTAAACAAAAAGATGATGGTTTGGTTTCCTGACAAATCATGAACCATGAAAAAGACCATTCTAACTTTACTTGTAGCTGTTATTCTAATACCGATTGCAGCCCTCTACTTAGACAATTCAATCACGCCTGAGCAACTAACCATACTAAAGGTTGTTGGCATCACTTATCTAGTTACTGCTTTAGGCAGTTTTCTTGTTAGTGAAATCTCAAAAAACTACAGCCAGGTGGATAAGCTTTGGAGCATTATTCCACTCGTTTATATATGGATTATGGCCTATATGGCCGATTGGCAGCCACGGGCATTATTAATGGCTGGTGTGGCAACCATTTGGGGGATAAGGCTTACATATAATTTCCACAGACGTGGAGGGTATTCTCTACGGTTTTGGGAAGGAGAAGAAGACTACCGATGGGAAGTGTTGAGAAAGAACCCATTGCTTCAGAATAGAGTTGTTTGGACGCTGTTTAACTTCTTCTTCATTAGTTTGTATCAGCACGGTTTACTCATGCTGATAACCTTGCCAATGATTGTTGTAATTGGCTCGGATGCAGTTGCACTTGGAATGGCGGATGTTGCTATTGCAGTTCTCTTTGTTGGCTTGGTGGTTTATGAAACCATTGCAGATCAACAACAGTGGAACTACCAAAACGAAAAGTACCGACTTAGAAATGCTGGATTACCGCTAAACGAAAAGTACGCCAGAGGTTTTCTGACCGAAGGTCTTTGGAATCTGAGTAGACATCCCAACTACTTTGCAGAACAAAGCATTTGGGTGGTGTTTTACATGTTCAGCGTTGTGGCAACTGGAAGTTGGTTTAATTGGACCATATGCGGAGCTGTTTTATTAGTTATGCTTTTCCAAGGCAGTGCCAATTTCAGCGAGGGAATTACAGCCGAGAAGTACCCGTTGTACAAGAAGTATCAAAGTCTCGTACCAAAGTTTTTACCGCTTTTCAAGATACCTAACGCAATTGGTTTGAAGCGAGTTGCTAGAGCCGGCCGATAAGAACTATCAAGACTATTCTGATGACTCGCTTTTCCCTCATATCCATAATGATGCTTGGTGCTTTTGTTGCATTGGCTCAGCAACAAGTTCCAAACGGAAGCTTTGAGCACTGGGAAAATTCTGGCAAACACATGGAGCCACAAGGTTGGAATAGTTTAATGTCTGCAGATATGTGCACTTTTTGTTCGATGGGCGCCTCACAACGGGTGTTTAAAGAAAGGCGAGGCATTCCTGGAAAAGGTGGCTGCATCAGGATTGAATCTAGTAGTGTTTTGGGTGGGATTATCGTAAACGGTTCTGTAACTACAGGAAGAGTAACCGCTCCATCACTTCGTCCAACCGATGGTTATAATAGAACGGTAAAAGCTGATGATGAATTCAACTTGCGCTTTACCGACAGACCAGATAGCCTTGTTTTTTGGGCTAAGTATTCCATTACCGATAATTCGGATTCTGCGCTGGCATCGTTTCTATTGCATGGTGATTCGGATATGTCGGACCCTTCTAAATTCACAAAGACTGCGAAACCTATTGGCATTGCGCAAATGACTTTTCAAACCAATTCTGAATGGAAGAGAATATCTATTCCCTTCTACTATAATGACAAATTCAACCGACAATCTACTTACCTGCTTGCTACGTTTTCATCCAGTTTTGAGGCTGGTAATGGAAATTCGACTGCTACATTATGGATAGATGATGTTGAGTTGGTTTACGACAGATTGAGTCAAGCATCAAAAACACAACCTTGGCTAGCAGGTTATTAAACTTCAAACATGAAAACAGAGTTGTTCCTATTAAGTGCTAAGACCATTTTCGTTTTCATGAACATGATGTTCTTAATAGCCCAGTTTAAGAAAGACAATTCCATCGTTGATATTGGTTGGGGGCTTGGGTTTCTAGCCGTAACAACTGGGTTGATGCTGTCAACTGGGCTACAATCTCTGGTTCATCTGGGATTCCTTCTCATGATTTTCCTTTGGGCCTTACGCTTAGCCGGGTACATTTTCAAACGAAATCGTGGAACGGGCGAAGACTACCGATATGCAGCTTGGCGAGAAGAGTGGGGAAAGAATGTGGTATGGCGGGCCTACTTGCAGGTTTTCATGCTTCAAGGAATCATTATGTGGGTTGTACTCAGTCCATCGTATGCCGTGTTTTCTAATCCAGAATCGCAATTCGGGTTACCGCATTTCATTGGCATTTCTCTATGGATTATTGGGTTTTACTTTGAGGGAGTTGGAGACGCTCAAATGATGAGATTCAAAGCAGATTCAGCAAACAAAGGCAAGGTCATGAATCGGGGACTCTGGAAGCTTACTCGACACCCGAATTATTTTGGTGAAGCGCTGCTTTGGTGGGGATTTGGCATTTATTCTTTCACTCCTGAAATGTGGTGGCTTTCCATCCTTGGACCAGCGGTAATCACGTTTTTCTTACTAAAAGTGAGTGGTGTAGTCATGTTGGAAAAGAAGTACGATGGTAATTCAAAATATGCCGAATACAAGCGAATGACAAACGCATTCATTCCGTGGTTTCCTAAAAAGCAACCATGAGAATCTGGTCTATTCATCCACAGTATCTTGATGCCAAGGGGCTTGTTGCACTATGGCGAGAAACCTTGTTAGCACAACATGTTCTTGAAGGCAAGACTAAAGGATACAAGAACCATCCTCAGCTTAATCGTTTTAAAGAATTACATAATCCAGCAGCGGCAATCAATCAGTATCTGGCGGCCGTTTTGGTTGAATCCAAATCTAGAGGGTATAAGTTCGATGAATCTAAAATCAACTGGAATTTTAGTGCAGTTCAAATGAATGTCACTCAGGGTCAGATGGCTTATGAGAGAGAACATTTGTTAATGAAACTGGAATCGCGAGACCCATCGAAGTTTGCTGCCCATTCTGGGCTTCAAGAATACCAGCCTCATCCTATGTTCAGTGTGGTAGATGGCGACATTGAAGATTGGGAGATTACCTAATCAATTCCTCAGTTTTCGTTCGATGCATCTCGGGAAAATAAATTTTCCGCTTGCCCAATCAATTCTGTACGTTAGCACGTTTTATGTGTCCTATTTTGTAAAATAATATACTGTGTAAATAATTGATAATCAGATATATAATTATTAGTGTTTAATAAAAAGTATTAAAGATTAAACAATAAATGAAAAGTGATGTTTCTCCATCAAATCGAAAAACTTAAACATCATGAAAAAAACTAAACTTTTAGTCGCTGCATTGCTGGCCGGTACAACAATGGCCACTGTAGCACAAGCTCAAACAACCGCAAGGTTAGAGATAATCCACAACGCAGCAGATGCTATTGCCGCAGAGGTGGATGTTTATGTGAACGGAGGAGCAACTCCATTCATTGACGACTTTGCTTTTAGAACTTCTTCAGGATTTGTAGATGTACCTGCAGGCGTTGATTTAAATATTGGAATCGCCCTATCAACAAGTACTGGCCCAGGCGATATTCTTTTTACGCTTCCGGCAGTTAACCTCACCGCAGGTGAAACATATATCGCCATTGCCAACGGAATTGTAAGTGCTACCGGTTACATTCCAAATTCAACAATGGCCCCTTTCGGTCTTGATGTATTCGCAACAGGAAGAGAAGCTGCAGCAGGTGGTGCAGGAACAAATGATGTGCTGGTATACCACGGTGCAACAGACGCTCCTATGGTGGATGTTGACGAATTGAACGTAGTAATTGGAGAAGCGGTTAACGACCTTTCATACTCAGAATTTCAAGGGTATTTAACTCTTGGGGTTGAGGATTATACACTACAAGTTCAGGCTGCTGCAAGCGGTGCTGCTGTTGCCGCATTTGATGCGCCATTGGCAACTCTTGGTGTAGATGGAGGTGCGCTTACTGTACTTGCTTCAGGTTTCTTAGATCCTACCATGAATAGCAATGGTCCAGCATTTGGGTTGTTTGCTTCAACTGGTGCTGCAGGTCCATTATTGGAATTGCCTACTCCTGAAGCAAGAATTGAAATTATTCACAATTCGGCAGATGCTGCTGCATCAGTAGTAGATGTATTTGTGAATGGTGCAGAGGCTGTTCCAGATTTCGCTTTCCGTTCAACTACTGGTTTTATCACGCTTCCAGCTGGAATGCCATTGGATATTGATGTAGCACCTGACGGAGCAGGTTTAGGAGGTTCTGTTGGAACGATTTCAATCCCGTTCTTAAGTTCTGGAAAGACGTACATCGCAATTGCAAACGGTATCGTTAGCGGCTCAGGATATTCGCCAGCTCCAGCATTCGGATTAGACATTTACGACCAAGGACGTGAGGAAGCAATGAATCAAGGCGCTAACGAAACCGATGTTTTGGTTTATCACGGCTCTACCGATGCGCCAATTGTTGACGTTGCGGAAACAGGCGTAGGCGCTGGAACAATCGTTGAAGACATTGCCTACAGTGAATTTCAAGGATACTTGGAGTTGGGAACATTAAACTACCAGCTTACAATTCAGGATGAAACTGGTGCAGTAAATGTTGCAAGTTTTGATGCTCCATTGCAATCTTTAATGCTAGAAGATGCGGCAATCACGGTATTAGCTTCAGGGTTCCTTGATCCTAGCATGAATAGTGGAGGAGCGATGTTCGGTCTGTGGGTTTCTTTGGGAAC
>JBLFWJ010000142.1:0-8693 GCA_047611425.1 Bacteroidia bacterium
AAATTTATTCGAGCAGTTTCTTCTGTCAAGCCTTCGGCAATTGCTTGAGGGCATTCTCGATTCTAATTCGCGTTTGATAGTTTTAAAAAGAAGGTGGAGTTTGTGAATTCCCCTAATGCCTGGTTGGATATTTTAATCCACCAAATGCAGGTGTCTGATTAATGAGTTTAAGCCGAGTAAGTTGGTAGTAAAAATTGAAAAGAGCTGCCTTCATTGGGTTTGCTTTGCAACGTGATGGTTGTGTTGTGTAACTCCATTATCTTCTTGACTATCGCCAATCCCAATCCAATGCCTTGTCTTTTTTGATCGGACTTGGATTGCTCATATCGATCAAAGATGGCCGCCTGGTCTGCCTCTTCGATACCTGGGCCGGAGTCACTTATTGTAACGGAAACGAACTTGTCTGATGGTTCAACCTTAAGCGAAATACTTCCACCTTCGGGCGTGAACTTTAAAGCGTTGTCCAGCAAATTCTGAATCGCACGCTCAACTAAGCTGATATCAGCAAAAGCCAGCGGAACTCCCGTTGTGGCCTCCAGTGTCAGGTCGATGCTCTTCTTTTTAGCCATAACCTGATTGCTTGATGTAAGGTCACCCACAAGATCTGTGATCTGAAAGGCTTCTTTTTGAGGTTCGATTTGTTTGGCCTCTAGCTTTGAATATTCGAACAACTGGGTAATCATGGATGCTAGTCGCTCAGAGCTATCCTGTACAATTTCCAAATACTGGTCTTTCTCCAATTCGCTCAAGGAATCTTTCTTGATCTGAAGCGTTTCCACATACCCTTTTAAAATGGCCAGTGGAGTTCTAAGGTCATGCGATACGTTGGCGATCAACTCACGCCTCAATCTATCCACGCCTTTTAGCGGTTCTATGGCAGGCCCTTCGTTTCCAGGAGAGGATTTCTTGGTGAATGCGCCAAGTGGACTAACGTTCCCTACTGATCTTGCTGGTGGTACGGCAGTAATCTCTATCGAGCCTTACCCAGACAACAGCGCTTCTCCTTTTACGCTGAAGCCTTTGGTAGGAATGATTTCTACATCAGCAACAGACCACACAGCTTACAGTATGGGCAACAACGCAACGGCAAGTGCCCCAGCAGGAACAGCAACCAAATAAAGAGGTGCATCCGAAAATGGGTTAGTTATAAATTTCGGATGTTTTGTGAGAGAAGCCGGGGCAGAAATGCTCCGGCTTTATTGCATCTAGGAGTTGACTCAAGGCCAACTCATTTGTTAAAAAAATCCGAGCTCATCAAAACTTATGATGCACACTCAATTGAGCTTGGCCTTTGCCATAACCGTTTAGTGATTGGTGCATATATCCCAGCTGAACTTTCAAATTGTCCAAAATGTGGTAACCAACGGCACCGTAAAGACGGTTTCTATCGAAGATGCTTACCTCACGGCCATTGCCAATATTCTTGGATGTATTGACGAACACCTCGTTGTACAGCGCAGCGTAAACCGCCCCTTTTTCCAAGTTCGGTTTATTGAATGGAACCGTGACGAAAAGGTTGTAGCGCATTCGCATTCTAAAATCTTGTCCTTTTACAAAGCGTTGTTCAAACCGATAACGATGAGTGAGGTAAACCCGCGACCCGATTTTGTGTGGCAGCAGTGCCTCTTGATAAATTCGGTGTTCATCCGAAGTTGAGGCATCATCAAGCGTGTATCCTCCAGAGAGGATGTATCCATAACCCGCAGTGAATTTTGCCTTCGTGCCTTTAGGAGAATACGTGAGGCCACCTCTTAACAAGAGTTGTTCAAGGTCTCCGCCCAAATTCCAATTTCGGAATTGCACATCGCCCTGAAAGCCGAATCCAGATTCTTTAATGGTCGTATTCCAGAAGTACATGTACCAAGCTCCCACTTGGTCTCGGCTTTGAGAAAACCCTTGGAAGCCAATAGAAATGAACAAAAGGATGAAAAGTATTCGAGTCATAGGATGATATTTTTTCAGGGAACAAATAAAATAGATTTCGGTTCGCTGGCAATTGAATTGTTTTGCTGGTGCAAATTCTCCTGATTGGAATGATTGACCCGTCCAATCATGCCTGTTATCGTTGTAGTTCAACTTCCAGTTGTTTTATAGAACTTTCGGCAATGTTTTTCCGCACCATTAAACTTCACGATTCCATCCTTTCTAAATATAGATTGGCTTGGCGTTGTGCTTTTTTCTTTGCCTTCATCTTGCCAAAAACTTTAATTGTAATTGGTACGTTACATTTAAAATTTATGCTTAAAATAAGCCGTAATTCTCTTACCTTGAGGCACTTGAAACCAATAACGACAAAGTCGGATATGAAAGCATGTCTCATAGCAACTAGTTGTGTAACATATTGCAATGCCAAGCGCGCAGGAACTGAAATCAATTTGGTCGGACTTTTCAAAAGCCGAAAACGGAGTCTTTGACTTTGACGAGCAGGTGTTTCCTGGAGGGGACAAATACAAGTGTTCGGTTTCCTTCAATTTCACCGGTTTTACCGTGGTTTTTGTCGCCTTTCGCTCTCGGACAGCGACAATGGGTCCGCTTCACAGAAAAGACGTCACGAAAGTCTTTGTGCCTTTAAATTCAAACTCCAAATTTCAGCTTGACATAACCCCAGAAAACTTCGGACATCAACTTCTAAAAATGGTTGGTGTAACGGAATTGGAGTTGGGTAATTCAGAACTCGACCCAAAGTATTTTATTCGCACGAATGAGAAGGAATTAACTAGAGAAATCCTGACAGATTCCACGGTCGAAAAATTGCTTCTTGACATGTTTCCTTTGCAACTTCGGACAAAAAACAAAAGAGGTCTGACCGAAACAGAACTTCCTGTGAACACCAAACTTCTCTTATTTGAATCTGACGAAGTTTTAACGGACAGGTCATTTCTGAAAAACCTTCTTGTACTTTTTAAAGCACTTGGGACAGGTTTGAAGAAAAATACGATTACACAACACCAGCTATCAAAATAGGGGTTCGAAATAGTACGCAAGCTTTGTGCTTTCTAAGTAGTTTGGCAACGGGCGAAAGGACATTGGCATTAAAGCCCTATTTTTCATAGCTGTAAACGTTGTGTGTAATTCAAAAAACGCTCGTGGAAAGGTTGACAGTAACAATTGACGGAAACTCATTCTTGTCATTCATTGGTTTCTATAAAGAAGCTGAACGAGCGTTGACAAAGGATTTGAAATATCGTACGGGAGGAAATCTGGACGCATTTAACGACTTGCTTTCAGGAGGATTTGGCGTTCACGAATATGACGAGCCGATAAAACTTGTTTGGACTTCATTTCAAAAAAGCAGAGAACATCTTGGACAGAAAATGATTGAAACTATCCTTGACATAATTGCTGGTCACGAACACATCGAACTTCTTACAATAGATTAAACTCAATGGAGTTATTCGCATTTGCTGGAATGATAATGACTGTGGTTTTCTACCTGGTTTTTCATGTGAACTTCTTTCACTTTACGATAAATCGCATTAGCTTTTCAAGACGAAGAGAAGCTATTGCTGAAGACAGGCATGACGGTTTCTTCTCATTTTGGAGTTTCGCTGATGTTTTTCGGGTTTTTGAACCAATTGAAACGGGTTTAAAACTATCCGACCAAACTCTTCAAGAATATGTGGACACGGATGAAAAGCTTTGGCGTAGAACTAAACGTTTCGGAACTCTAACATTCATTTTCTTCACTGTGACACTAATAATCATCTTGAATCTTGAATGAACTACACACAACACCTGCCATAAAATAGGGCGCGAAGACAGGTACGCAGGCTTTGGTAGTTTCTACCAAGTTCGGTTTCGGGTGAAAAGTCGATGTTAGATAAAGCCCTAATTTTATAGCAGTAAAACGTTAGAGGCAATTGCGCTCGCGTGAGTTGAAGTAGTGACCCAGAGTAGTCCAAGCACACAAAACCACGCGCTTAGACTTGCTGCGTAGACGTACCACGTAGCTGAATATAGGAGTAGACGTGCTACGTGCCGAATATCCAATCAACCACCAGCAGTGATAATCGATGACCATCGTGCGAGCCAATCCCTTTTTTGCCCCCCCCACTTTTGGCATTGACCATAACCTTGACCGGGCAACACCGAGCAGATAAGCCTCGCTGTGCTGCGGCACATCTGCTTTTTCAAAGCCACATTTCATCCTCAGGTACATTTACTGTAACCAACATCTGACTTTTCAACATATGCGCAAATGAGTTTTGGTTCATTTCAGAAAAAACCCGTTGTTCATTTCAAAAGCCTCCAAGTAGGCATTAATTCAGGAGCGGAATGGAAGTATACAACGGCCCTCATTTAACCATAAAACATGAACAAGAGAGTTCGAGGCTGATTATTTCTTGGGAGTCCAGCCCGTCTACAGATGTGGAGTACAGAAAAGAGCTGATGGAACATCGACACGTTCTTGAGAAAATAAGACCTTCTCAAGTATTGTGGCTCATAGAGAACCTTAGCCTTCAAGTAAGTGATGGCACGCAAGCATGGGTTGCTGAAAACATTTCAAAACCACTATTTAAAGCTGGATTTACAGCTAAACGACAAGATGGGTTCGATAAAGTCGCATTCGTTGTTGGACGAGATGTATTGGCTCATATTAAAGTGTTGGACATGTTTGAAGTGACTTCACTTGATAACTTTCAACCAAAGCATTTTGCAACTGAAATAGAAGCTAGAGATTGGTTGAGCGAAGAAGTGGCCATCAAGGGCGATGAGAGCGAAGATCAGAAGTTAGAGATCACCTACATAGGATTGGATGACCATGGAAGAACGATCATGGAGTTCAAAGAGTCTGCCGCGGGCATTACCAGCACCTTGAAATTTTTCAAATCAATTATCGAGGAGCATGACTTCATGAAGAATAATATCGATCGATATTCCTCGCTCAGTCCAAGAGAAAGAGAAACGCTCAAATTCATTGTCAAAGGATGTACGAATGAGCAGATATCTGAGAGAATGAGTGTTTCACCTCATACCATTCGTACCCATAGAAATCGAATCTGGAAAAAACTGGACATCAAGCACTTTAAAGACTGCTTAAGGTACCAATGCTTCTTCACCTGAACCTAGGCTATCATACGCTCTTTAGCGTATTGTAGGATCTACCACTGCGTCCGATATTCACTCCTTATAATAATTAACGAATGAATCTATCAAAGACCTTGATTCTGACCAAAAGGTAACCGAACGAATAATTAAAGAAAATTAACGAACACACTACACCCGATAATAGACTATACCCGCGCAAGACCCGCCCGCAGCGGTCTGGAGAAAGATCCACTTTTTCCTAGGTACAGGCCATATCGATTGGTACGTTGTATCCAACTAAAAAAAGAATGAAATATTTACACGCAGCGTTATTCCTCTTGGTTGCTATAAACGTATCAGCACAAACAACAGATTGGGTAAGATCGTTTGGCGGTATTGAATCAGATAAAGGAATAAGTATTGGGACAGACTCTCTTGGATATATTTATATAAGTGGATATTTTAATACTGCCGCTGACTTTGGAGAAATTAGTCTGATTAACGACTTACCACAAGGATCAAATAAAGAAGCCTTTTTATGTAAGGTAGATTCCTTGGGTAATGTTTTATGGGCTTTAGCTGGTGGTGATTTAGCTGGAGGGTGTTGTGATGATAGGGCACTTGGCATGCATGTTACACCCGGTGGAGATGTATACCTTACCGGAACGTTTTGGTTCGTCTTTGTTATGGGCAGTTGCCCAAATCCAGGAGGAAATGCTGATGACACCTCTGTACTCGCTAAAATTGATTCAGATGGCAATTGTGTTTGGACTATTGCTTTTGGTGCTCAAGAAGGGGCTGGGTCCTTGCCTGAATGTCCATCTCCAATATACGATGGTGATGACCAATCTTATGATGTAAAAGTAGATTCAGACGGGTTCATTTATGTGACCGGATTCTTTTCTGGTCTTAGCGCAGATTTTGATGAATTTTCTATTCAAAATACTGATTGGAGCACCAACTGTACGCCAATGGGATACGTAGGTAAGTTAGATTCGGATGGCAATTGGTTGTGGGTAGATAAATTTGATGGCATAGAGGACAATAGAGGTTCTAGAGACAATAGAATAGCTATTGACTCCTATTCTAATATATACGTTTGTGGTGGCTTTGAAAACACAGCTAATTACGGCCCGCTTAGTGTTACTTCTGAAGGAGAATTTGATGCCTTTATTTTTAAAATGGATACAGAAGGTAATTGGATATGGGTGAAAAATGTAGGTAGTAATAAAAGTGATAGAGCTAACGGGATTGCGATAGATCGATGCGATAATATTTATATTAATGGTGAGTATAGAAACCCCATGGTCTTTGAAGGAGGAAACGCTTCAAATGGCACAGACACCTTAAGTCACAAGAAAAAAAGAGATGTCTTTGTAGCAAAATGCACGCCTGATGGAGAATGGATTTGGGCAAAGAGAGCTAGAAGCTCAGGTGTTGACAAAGCTTATCAAATGTTCGTAGACTATAACTCGCAAGTTTATGTTTGTGGGACAACTTCCGATACTACTATTTTTAGTCAAGATGTAGTGGTTATTCCTCCAAATGAAGGTGACACTACAAGTTCGGCTTTTGTTGCTCAGTTAGATGGAAATGGCAATGGAGAATGGCTATGGGCAAAAGTAGCAGGAACCAGTAGTTCAGATGAGGATAGGACAAACGATATATGTGCTGATGGGTTCGGCAATGTGTATGCAGTGGGCTTCTATGAAAATGAGGCAACTTTTGATGATACAACACTTACGGCTGTGGGGAGAAAAGATATTTTCCTTTGGAAACTACAGACTCAAGAAATGCCGGGCAATTGTGAGGACGATATCGTAGCGGTAAATGATTTAGACATACCTGTGGTAAATATTTACCCAAATCCAGTTCGTCATCACATGAGGATTGAAGGAGCAGCAGGATTTGAAGTACGTATTACTGATACTTTCGGACGACTTATTTTCACTAAAACAATCATCGGGCATAAAGAATTATTGGAGGTTTCTGGTTTTTCTGCAGGTATTTATTTTTTAACTTTTTACAAAGAGGAAGTTACTGTCTTAACCAAAATGGTTGTGGTTGACAATTGATCATTTAAGAATGAAAAGTATTTAAATAACAGAGGATACAACAAAACCTAAACGGCATTAAAACGCAGTTTAGCTTGAACGTTATGCATAATGTTTTTGCTGGCGAGAGTTGCACTGTGTGACGTACTGCGTGGGCTGAATATTGGAGTAGACGTGCTGTGTAGCGAATATTGGAGTAGACGCTATAGTGGTGCCGAATCTTGAATTACTAGAAAGATGCCCAGAGTAGTGCCGAATAAGCACTTCGAAGACTATAAACGAGTCATCGCATCCTGCCTTCCGATGATTGCCATGATCTCTACTCTATCATTGACTATTCGGTAGTAAATGCTTTCAGAAATATAGACGCATCGATGATAGTCGCCCAACTCAGGAACACGCTGAAATTGTAAGGGACTTTTTGCGATCTCTTCAAAACATGCGATCAGACCATTAAAATATCTTTCTGCTTGTTGCTCACCGAATCGCTGATATCCGAATCGGTAAATATTCTTCAAGTCAACCTTGGCAGCTTCACTGAGAACGTAATCAACCATTCAAGCCGAGTTCATTGCGAACTTCTTGGCGAATCTCTTCAGCAGATAGGTCAGTGAATCCACTTTCTTCAGCCTTCTTCAATCTTGCTCGAATGTATTCGATTTGCTCCTGTTCAGCACGCGCTCTTCGAATTAGGTCATTGACGACTTCACTCTTCGAACTGTATTCTTCACTGGTGACCTGGGTGCTTAACCACTGGTCATTAGGCGATGTGAATGTGATACTTTGTCTAGGCATTGTAATGAATCTTAGTGGTTCAAATATACATCATAAACGCACCAATTGCAATTTTGTTTCATCACAGCTGAGCAGAGGATTTCTCATACAGAACTTGAAGAGCTAAGTAGTGAACGGAATATTTGACGAACTTGGTAGTGTAAAAAGCCTCTAACACGATATATAGCAAAGAGTCGCACAAAGCCTCCCGCTCAGGCCGCTATCGCGTCCTTCCGCAGTAACTCCTTGCCATATACATGATACGTTGGCAAACATTTTAAGCGCACTATGAAACTAACTGCTATACTGATAATATTATCCCAGTTTGTTTTGGCTCAGACACCTGACACCATTCCGTTGAAAATTGACGTAAGACTTGCCGCGAAAGCCCAGTTTTACTTTGCATGGGGTGATAGTGAATACATGGAATTGGCTCCGAATGGCAGGATTTATCAATTGAAAGACGGACTTGAAGATGGCCTATACGTTGCGTCATTTGACAAAGAACTTAGTTGGAAAAAGGCCATCGGTGACACAGCATTCATGGCGACAGTCAAAGATGGTGAAATTGAAGGCGTTTTGAGACGATGGGACGACATCGACAAACTTATTGCAGAAGAATGCGAATACAAAAATGGACGAATGAGCGGTTATCGTAAACTGTATTTTTTCGACCCCGAAGGAAACCGCTATACAAACATTGAAGTGTTTGAGGACGGACTTCCACTTGAAACACTACAAATTGAATGGTGAAAAAACGTTTGCCAACAAATAAGCTCTAATGAAGTGCGGTAAGGCCGCACTTGATTAGAGCAAGTGTTGACTCAAGCTTCGGTA
>JBLFWJ010000143.1:0-8652 GCA_047611425.1 Bacteroidia bacterium
TCCGCCTTTGGCGGATGGGGCTTTTTGTTTGCCGCTTCAGTTTAAATAACCACCTTACACGTGTAGTAATTCTGCTGCGCTAACCATCCTCTTATATCATGAAAGCAATTATCTCAGCGATTACCGCTTTTGCGATGATCTGTCCTTTTATTGCCTTTGGGCAAGGTGTTCCTCAAAAAATGAACTACCAAGCAGTAGCTCGTACGGCTGATGGCAGTGTGATAGCTGACCAAGAAGTTGCGTTGCAGATAGCCATAATAAGTGCAGACAACTTGTTGTATTCCGAACAGTTTCCGCTTTTAAAACGCCAATAAGGCTGTCCAACTAAGCGTTCTGAGTAAAGGCAGATAGTGGAATGACGAAAAAAACAAAGATTATGAGAGTGCGACTCATATGGCAATGATAGAGATTTAGATGCTTCTTTCATTACAGCGGTACTGCGCTTTTTATTGAATCGAATTCTTCACCCTTTCCCAATCAAATTCAAACGGTTCGGAACCGAAACCTTCTGGTAATTCTATCTCTAATGCAGATTTGATTCGGGCATTATGATGTGGATGCGTCATAAACATTTCTACCCGCTCATCATAGCCGTGCTCGTTTTTCAACCTGCGGAAAAACGTGGCCAGAACACGTGGATCGAGATTTGCTTTTTGTAAGAGTGCAGTGGCAAACTCATCCGCCTCTTCCTCTTGACTTCTGTCGAATGCGGTAGAAACTGCAGTTCTTCCTACTTCATTTAACAGAATAGCATCACTGCCTCCCAAAGCGGTAAAGAGTATGGCCACTCCCAGTTCCTTTATCAATCTGCTTACAACATGTCGTTCTTCCACATGACCCAATTCATGAGCGATTACGCCAGCAACTTCTTCGGGATGCTCTGAGAATTTGATCAAGCCTTGATTTACGATGATGTATCCTCCTGGAAGGGTGAAGGCATTTATTTCATCCTGATCAACCACCCAAATATGATGATTGAACTCTGAGGAATCGAGTTGTTCCAAGAGTCTATCAGAAATGATGTGCATGGCAGAATCCAATGTTGGATTGCTGACCACGTCCATTTCGCCCGATTCGAAGATCCAGTCTTCAATCATGGTCTCACCAAGCTCCATTTCTTTCTCCACGGAAATCTCCAATCCAGGCTCGTCCATTTCCCAAGGAACAAGAACAAACGCAAGCCAGATGGCGCCAAACCCACCGGTTAAGATTAAAAGGTCACGAAAGGTTTTGTTCATGTGATTAATTCCATGCGTTCTTTAACTGTCAGGCTGAACGGAGTCGAAGCCCGCAATACCCTTCGATTCCGCTCAGGGTGACTGTAAATGGTATAATGTATCATTGACGATTTCTGTCAGATTAACTTGGAGGCAGATTCACGGGTGCCTTGTTCTCCTCATCCTTAACGCGGTATGCGTGCGCATAGCTCAACCTACCGAAGAAGATCAGATAGTAAAGCTGTCCTTTTCTTGCTTTAACGGCCGCAACAATGCTAAAGATGAAGTACAGAAGGTTAGCCACAACTGCCATCCAGAAATATCCCCAGTAAACATTACCTGGAAACTCCATATTGTGAAACAACCAGATTTGGGCCGACCAGAAAACAAGCCCTGCGTTAATCAACGAAGTTGGAAACTGCGAAAGCAAACTTTGGTGCGTATGAAACCGAACGAACCGACTCTTACCTCTATTCACGTAGTAATAAACAACCGAGGCGATTAGGTTGATGATTGGTAATGGCAGTCCGGCTCCAATAGATGCGAACATCATTAAGTAAGCTCCCATAGCATCTTCTCGCTCGCGAACCGGAATCTCATCTGGCTGCGGAAGCGGATGAAATCCACTTTGTCCTGCTTCCTCCATATTATTCTTTACCGGAAAAACGTGGATACTCGTCTGTCATAAAGCTCATGTATAAACCCAATCGCATTGACCAGCGCAGCGTACCGACATTGAATTCGTGCCATTCTTGCGGATACTTTCCTGTAAAGAGAACCATCCACCAAGCAATGAACATGAGAATTCCTCCCCAAACAATTCTGAAATATAGAATGAACCCGTGTGGGATTATCACATAAAATAACCCGAAGAACATACGCGCCAGAACCAGGCCTCTGCTAATCGATTCTGGATATGGAATATCAAGACTTGTAAACTCATCCGTGCCGTTTACACCGAAACTTGGGTAGCCATCGCACAGGTTCCACATTCTAGCGTTTACACGGAGGCTCCAACGTTTCATTCCTGCGTTGAATTCGAAAAAGCTTTCTGGGTATCGTCCAGTAAATAGGATAACCCAAAAGGAGATGAAGGAAATTATACCAGACCAAATGCCGAACAGTGCAAGAAGAAAAGCATGTGGCAACATGATGTAGAAGAAACCAAGAAAACTTCGGAGCAGTAGTTCACCTCGAGAATAAGATTCTTGATAGTTAACGGATAATTTCATGGTGGAGGGTTTAGGTTTGTATCAAATATAGATTTTTTGTGCCCTGTTGAGCGGTTTCAGGAGCCTAAAAATCCCTTTGAAAAAACCCATTGTCAACATGGGACTAATTGCTACTTTTGCGGCCCTTGTTCTGGAAAGTGATGGAGGATAGTGAACTTAAGGTTAGATTATCCGGACTCAGTACCGGAGAGCATAGCTTTAAGTACAAGTTAGGACAAGCGTTCTTTTCATCTTTTGAATCGGAACTTCTCGAGAAAGGAGAGGTTGATGTCGATTTAATCCTGTTGAAAAAGGAAACTCATTACGAGTTGACTTTTGATTTTAGTGGTTGGATTGCATCTTCATGCGACCGATGTCTGGTTGATTATCATCATCCTATAAGTTCAACAAACAAGTTGTTTGCTAAACTGGGAGAAGATTATCAGGAGCTAAGTGACGAAATGGTAGTGATACCACGTTCCGAACATGAACTCGATGCCGGACAGTGGGTGTTTGAATTCATTCTAATGGCTGTACCCATGAAAAAAGTGGGTTGCGAAGTTTTGAATGACGATTCGATTTGTGATGAAAAAGTGCTTGAAAGAACTGAGGAGGAGAACGCAGAAAAGGAGAATCCCATTTGGGATGCATTGAAAGGAATAAATAAAAATTAATTGAACTTAAATTAGGGTATCATGGCTCATCCTAAACGGAAAATATCGAAAACTAGAAGGGACAAGAGAAGAACGCACATCAAGGCGGTATCTCCTGAAATAGCAATCTGTCCAACAACTGGCGAACCACACATTTACCACAGAGCGTATTGGTCTGACGGTAAATTGTATTGGAAAGGCAAAGTTGTAATGGAAAAAGAGTAAGAGGGTTCTAAATTTGTACCCTTGGAGATTGCGGCTAACTTAGCCGCAATTCTTGTTTAAAGACGGCTCGTTTCTGTATGACCAATATTAAAGCAGCTATTACTGGCATTCATTGCCATCTTCCCGAATATCGACTTACCAACAAGGAGTTGGAAACGATGGTCGATACGAATGATGAGTGGATTCTTTCGAGAACTGGCATCAATGAACGTAGAATTCTAAAGGGAAAAGATCAAGGTGTTTCTGAAATGGCAATACCTGCCGTTAAAGGACTTCTTGAAAAGACCGGAACGAATCCTGAAGACGTTGGCTTGCTGATTATGGCCACCGTTACCAGCGATATGCAGTTTCCGGCTGCTGCCAATATTGTTTCCAATGCTTGTGGATTGACCAACGCTTTTAGCTTTGATCTTAATGCAGCTTGCTCAGGTTTTCTCTATGCATTGACCACGGCTTCCAAGTTTATTGAAACTGGATCTCACAAAAAAGTAATTGTAGTTGGAGGGGATAAGATGTCATCAATTATTGATTACACTGACCGAACTACATGCATCATTTTTGGTGATGCGGCTGGTGCAGTGTTGATGGAGCCGAATGAAGAAGGGGTGGGAATCCTAGATTCAATCATGAAGTCGGATGGGTCAGGAGCAGTTCATCTTCACCAAAAAGCTGGAGGTTCAAGAAGACCGGCATCTCATGAAACGGTAGATGCCAAAGAGCATTTCGTTTATCAAGAAGGACAGGCTGTTTTCAAATTTGCTGTTACAAGAATGGCGGAGGTTTCGGAAGAAATCATGGAACGAAATGGTTTGACTGGAGATGACGTTGCGTACTTGGTACCTCATCAAGCCAACAAAAGAATTATAGATGCCACCGCTCGAAGAATGGGCATTGGCGATGACAAGGTGATGCTGAACATTATGCGGTATGGCAACACTACAAACGGTACCATCCCTCTTTGTTTGTGGGAATGGGAAGACAAATTGAAAAAAGGGGATAACCTTATTCTTGCTGCCTTTGGAGGTGGTTTTACTTGGGGTTCCATTTATTTGAAATGGGCTTACTAATGTCGATTTCTAAGCACACAAAACTTTATACCTTAGTCCGCTCAATCACTGAATCTTGAAAAAGAAAATGGACATAAAAGAGATCCAAGAACTCATCAAGTTCGTGGCCAAATCAGGGGTCAGCGAAATTGAAATGGAATCCGAAGGATTCAAGATCAATATTAAAACACCTCCTTATAGAAGAGGAGCTGTACCACAACCGGAAGTTCAGATCGTTCAAGCGGGAGTTCCTGCTCAAATGGTTCAACCGCTTGCCCAAGTAGCTGCGCCTGCAGCAAGCTCTGAAGAAGCGGATGCTGGAGGCGATTACGATGAATTGAAATCTCCAATGATCGGTACATTTTATCGTTCCGCATCTCCAGATAAACCTGCGTTTGTTAGCGTTGGAGACGATGTGAAGAAAGGAGACGTGCTTTGCATCATTGAAGCCATGAAGCTGTTCAACGAGATAGAATCTGAGGTGAGTGGGAAGGTGATTAAAGTGTTGGTTGATGATTCTTCTCCAGTTGAATACGATCAACCATTGTTCTTGATAGAACCGGCCTGATACTGGGCCTTCACGACAAAAGCATCACATTTTGTTCAAGAAGATACTAATAGCCAATAGAGGGGAGATTGCGCTGCGCGTAATTAGAACCTGCAAGGAGCAGGGAATACAGACCGTTGCGGTTTATTCTACTGCCGATAAAGACAGCCTTCATGTGCGGTTTGCAGATGAGGCAGTATGCATTGGGCCACCTCCAAGTTCTGAGAGTTATCTCAACATTCCGAATATTATTTCCGCTGCGGAGATAACCAATTCGGATGCCATACATCCGGGTTACGGGTTTTTGGCAGAGAACTCCAATTTCTCAAAAATTTGTGCTGAACACGACATCAAATTTATTGGGGCAAGCCCTGACATGATTGATGGAATGGGGGACAAGGCCAATGCCAAATCCACCATGGAGGCAGCAGGAGTTCCCTGTGTACCAGGTTCAAAAGGACTTTTGAAAGATTTGGCGGACGCCAGAAAGACAGCGAAGAAAGTCAAATATCCGATTATGCTGAAAGCAACTGCCGGTGGTGGTGGAAAAGGTATGCGTGTAGTTTGGAATGAAGACGGATTGGAAGATGCATGGGACTCAGCAAGGCAAGAATCTGCTGCGGCATTCGGAAATGACGGGATGTATATGGAGAAGTTCATCGAAGAACCTCGTCATATTGAAATCCAGATTGTTGGAGATCAGCAAGGAAATGTTGTCCATCTTTCAGAGAGGGACTGTTCGATTCAAAGACGGCATCAAAAGCTTTTGGAAGAAACGCCTTCGCCTTTCATGACCGATGATCTTCGTGAAAGAATGGGAGTTGCTGCTATTAAAGCTGGGGAAGCCGTTAGATACGAAGGAGTTGGTACGGTTGAATTCCTAGTAGATAAGAATCGCGATTTCTACTTTATGGAAATGAATACGCGTATTCAAGTTGAGCATCCAATTACTGAGGAGGTTGTAAACCATGATTTGGTTTGGGAGCAGATAAAAGTTGCTTCCGGCATTCCAATGTCAGGTAAGAACTATGAGCCTACGAATCACGCGATTGAATGTCGTATTAATGCCGAGGATCCGGATCACGATTTTCGCCCAAGCCCTGGTATGATTACTACACTTCATATTCCGGGTGGTCATGGTGTTCGAATCGATACACACGTTTATGCTGGATACACAATTCCACCGTACTACGATTCAATGATTGCGAAGGTTATTACGATTGCTCAAACGCGAGAAGAGGCGATTGCTAAGATGAAGCGAGCGTTGAGCGAGTTTGTGATCGAAGGCGTAAAAACGACCATTCCGTTCCACTTGAAATTGTTGGATAACGAAGAGTTCGCTGTCAAAGGCAACTACACGACCAAATTCATGGAGACGTTCGAGTATTAATCTCGAATTACTCGTTTACTTTCTGATCAATCCATTCATTGAACGTGATTAATTCTGATTCTTCGGTCTCAGAATCCACAGTTGATTTGAAGGCGTCAACTTTCTTCTTGAAATCTGCACTTCTTGGATGTTCGCCTTTCAAAGCAATTGCTTCGATTAAGTCGAGCACAGCCTTTGACCGTTGGTTCTGTGGCTGTTTCAATTCGGACGAATGATCTTTTCGAACCTGCTCCAAACGATAAGCAAGAAAATCTGAATCTTCCAGCTCCATACGAATTTGCATTTCCGCTATGGTAATACTGAACTGCAAGCTTGGGTCAGCATTTTTGTAACTGTCATGCAAGAAGAGCTTATTCAAATATCGAATGGCAGCCCGATAATCCTTGACCTTATAATAGAGGACACTCAAGTTCAGGTACACAAACAGAACATAAAATGTGGCCTGTTTCATTCTGTCAGTATTCTCCAACTCAATCAAAAGTTCAATTGCTTTTTCCGGATTGAATTCTGAATAATTGAAAATCAATGCATTGTAATAGAAGAAGTGGAATCGATCGTAGTGAAGATTGTCGAATTCCTTCATAGCATCATGGAGCTGTTCTGCATACTGCAACGACAACTCACCCTTTCTATTCTTGAATAATGAATTAACCAAATACGTAAGCATTTGCAACTTCGTTTGATGGTTCGATCTCCCAAATAATTTTTCGTTCTCGAATTCTTGATACGTTTTTAGTAGGTAATCTTCTAGGTTCTGATAATCGTGTTGTTGCAATAGAATCTGGCTTACAGCCTGATAAATTCTAAATCGCAGAACCGGACTTTCCTTGATCCGATCAGTTTCAGTTAGCTCGTCTACCGTTTCTTGGAGCATATCCATTACTGGATTCTTCCCCGGGTCGAAATTCTGAGAAACCTTCAACTTGTATTTAACTGTCGCAAGGATGTCGTCAATTGCCCGCAATTCCTTCAGTTTTACAGCATTTTCTCTTCTTTTGACCATGTAAGTTTCAGGGTCAATTGAGACAGTTTCATGAGACAGTCTTATGTACTCACTATATATGATGTCAAGCAATTCAAATTGCTCTAATGCTAGTGCTTTCTTCTCGGCCTTCTTAAGAAAGTGGTTTGATAATACGTAGCTGTTTCTATAATGAAAAAAACGCGCTAAATTCAACAAGTTCTGAGCATAAATAAGGTCATCCTCATCAAAGTGCTGAATAGTTAAACTCTTGCACAGGTCCGTAATAAGACGGTTTTTTAGTCTGTAGTAAGGATTTTTATTTCCATCTGGATACAACCGTTCGCATGCTGCTTCGTCTGTAAAGGAAGAACCCAGTTGGCGGATCATGTCAAAGAGCTCGATATCTTTGCGGGGTTGTGTGCTTGTAACTCGTCCGGCATAAATTCTGAAGAACCTTAATTCTTCTTTATTCAGTCCGCTGATAATATGGTTGAGGGTGTCCATGGCGTTTGAACGCGTAAGAAAACAAAATTATTGCAAGTGATTGGTGGGAATGCAGACATATATTTGATTTAAAGTTTTTAGAAATGGGACGTATCGCTGTATTCTTTGGCCTGCTAGTGCTGTTGTGCTTGCCGCAAGTGAGCAAGGCACAAATACCTTATGTGTTAGGCATAGACTCAATTGCAGCTTTGCCAGATACTATTATTGATGGTGAGGAATACACCTTTTTTGTTGAAATGACCAACGCATCACCCTTGGCGTTTCAAGGTGATTCTGGCTCAGTTAATCTGATGCTTCAGTTTAATGGATCCGACTCAATCGCAGCAGACTCTACCAAACTACTCTCGCCATTTGTTGGTTCTGCTGGAAATGCAACACTGTTAGAGGTTCGTCATCGATTTAGCTCTGGTGGAGGCTCCGGTTTGAGTATTGGAATCAATGTGGTAGTTGTTTGGCCTCGAATTAACGATGGAATCAATCCTCCGCAGGAGATTCTTCAACCACCTTATTCACGAAACATCTTCTTACTAGAACCCAATGGAATTGAGGAACGAAGGTCACTGGGTGGTTTTACCGCCTTTCCTAATCCGTCTGCTGGATTGTTCGAACTGAAGGTGGAAAATCAGAAAAGAGTAGAACAGGTCAACCTTTTAGATCTTTCAGGAAGGATTCTTCAATCTTGGAATTCTAGATCTTCGGTTATGTATGAAGTTGAAAGAGGCTTGAAAGGAAACTACCTTTTGGAGGTGCGTTTTGAGGATGGCCAACAAGGGCATCAGTTGTTGATTTTGCGGTAGTCCGCTATGTGAAAGTACTACCTTCGCGGTCGCAAAAACCGCTACATGCCTGCAAAATATTGTAACAGTAGGACCGCCTATTCTAGGTTCAAAACAAG
>JBLFWJ010000144.1:0-8531 GCA_047611425.1 Bacteroidia bacterium
CAAAACCGTACTTCGGCCCTGGATACCATACGCCCGTTGTGCCTGCTTATACGTCAAATCGCCTTTTTCAACTTGATCTACAACAGCCAATTTAAAGCCTAAGTTGTAATCGCGTTGACTGCGTCTTTTCCCTTTCGTCTCTCCTTCTTTCATAATAGGTCGATTTTTCGTCAACCTATTCTAGGACGAGACAATTCAAACAAAAAAGGCGTCAGACTTACTCTGACGCCTTTTTTGTTTCTACCTACCGCAATTCTCAAAAATCGTAATCCTTGTAATCCTTCGTGAATTCTTCCGATGAAATAGATGGGTTAATCTTCACATTGGTGTACTCATACGTGGCAGAATGACCGCCTTCATCAAACATCTTTTGATAGATCGGCAATTTCAGTTCCTTATCCACATACATGGTAATGCTCTTGCAATAAGAGTTTGGGATTTTAATGGTTTGCCCGGCTTTTACAGAATCAAAGTTTTTGAGTTTGTTCTGCTCTAAAAGCATGTACTCATTGGTATGCGTTTTACGAGCAATCGAGATAATATCTTCACCCGAAGCAACCTTGTAATCCACAAAACCATACTCCTTATTATCAAGTTCAATGTGATAGCAATTCCGTCCATCCCAAGTTATGTCTCCTTTGTATTCCACATAATCGTTAATCTTCGTTTGGTAAGTAGAATACACGTTACCCAAAACTTCTCCAGTGTATTTAAACGACAATTGCTTTACACCGTGATGTTGTCCCTTACGAAGAATCGAACCGTCTGGATCCAAGTTCAAATTCATGTAAGGAAACGCATTTGGATTAACGAGACAATTACCATCGTTTTGTCCAGCTAAGTAGATTACCTCTGCTCCTTCATTCGGAGCTTGCACTTTCAGGTAAACCTTAAACGGACTCATGTTAAGCTTTACATCTTGCTCCCCTAGTTCCATTTTTCCCTTCATTCTTTCACTCTTCTTCAAGTGGAAAGTAAGAGTCTTATGAGTTTTAATCACCGCCTGCATATCCTGAAACAGTTGATCAATATCAGGCGCTTGCGCAAAGCAGCTGGTTGTAACAAGAATGCCAATAAGTAAAGTAGATAGGTTCTTCATATTGTCTGATAAATCAATCGGGGTGCCAAAATTAGTTTTCGATGCGGACTTCTATGCCGTAGTGATCAGATAGATTAATCGGTTGACCATCCTCCTCTATTCGGTAAACCGCCAAGGCTCGATTAAGGGTTTTCGCTTCGGATTCATTTAGCCTTACCAATATGTAATCCAACAATTGAGTTTGGCCCCTATACTTTTTCGCGATGAGCTCATTGTAGGCGCACCCCCAAGTTTGTGCATCCGAAGAACTGATTTTAACTTCTTTGGGTACTGTAACATCACCATCTTGGGCATTAAGAGAATCCAGCATCATGGCGTAATAAACGGTGTCTTTCTTGTCCGTGTTCATGTCTCCAATAATATATTGCGGCACGCCCGACAATTCATGCTTGTCAATCAATTTCTGCTTCATTTCAGAATACTGCTGTAGCCTAATATTCCGATACGTAAGCTTGTTGTAAGCTTGGGTGTGCGTTCCAATCACGTCAAATACCTCGTCATTCTTTGATATTCTTGCGAAGATTGCTCCCTTGTCAGAAGTCTTGTCTGCGTGACCAGCCCTACAGAAGTAAATGCTATCTCGTTTGATGATTGGGTACTTACTTAGCAGCCAAAGCCCGTTGGTCAATTGGTAGCTCCGCTTTTTACTGGGTAGGATCTGATAGGGATAAATAGAATCAAGCGTTTTCCTCATCACACGCACCGACTTTTTATCAAATGCCTCTTGAAGTACCATCACATCCTGATCAGACTTTGCCAAAACCTCTGCGATCAACTTGGCTCTTTCAATCTGATTATCAGTCCAGAAAATATGGCGTGGCCGTAGAAAAACGTTCCAAGTTAGTATTCGAGTCTCATCAATTGATTGAGCCGAAACGTCACCATAAAAGGATGTCAGGATTAACCCGACAATAATCCAAGATCGCATAAAGTCTATTGAAGGAATGGATTGTACTGACGCTCATACCCTACAGATGTTGTAGGCCCATGACCAGAATACACTTTTACATCGTCTGGGAGACACATTAATTCAGTTTTGATGGATTCAATCAAAGTTTCATGATTGCCTCCAGGTAAATCCGTTCGGCCTATACTACCCTGAAACAGGACATCTCCGGCAATCAACTGCTTACTTTTTTCGTGATAAAAACAAACTTCACCCGGGGTGTGCCCTGGAGTGAAAATCACTTTCCATATGGATTCTCCAATGGTGATGGTGTCATTATGGTCGATAAAAGAAGATGGCTCGATTACTTTTACATCTGCAAAACCAAACTGCTCTGCATAGTTGGGAACTGCCATGTATCCTTGAACATCCAATTTATGCATGATTGGGGATAGTCCGTACTTCTCTTTCACAAACGCAACACCCAAAACATGATCGACATGACCATGAGTGAGTATAAGTTGGGTGGGGTTTAAACCCTCACTATCAATGAAGCTGACCAGTTGATTTTGCTCCGCAGAATCCATACAGCCCGGGTCGATAATCGCACATTCCTTGGTATCATCCCAAATTATGTATGTATTTTCCTGAAAGAGATTGAAGGTAAGCGCGTGTACGTTTGGCATGGTCGAAATATGTGAACCAAAAATACTATTCGACAGTTCTGTCAGTTGCAATAAAACATCTCCCGCGCAGGTAGTATCTTTATGCTCCTTTTGAAAATTCCCCATTCATATAAGACCGTGTTTTGGTCGGTCGTTTTGACCTTGATTGGACTGCTTTATCCGGTGTCGGATTCCATGGCGCAATTCTATAATGGATCGCAAATGGCATTTGGCAAGAACCGAGTTCAGTTCAACAAGTTTGATTGGTCATTTTTCCGGTTCGATAAATTTGATGTTTACTTCTACGTTGGTGGTCAAGAGCAGGCTGTGTACGCCATGCGAAGTTCAGACCGAATGCTGAAGGATCTGGAAAAGAAATTGGATTACACGATGAACAAGCGGTTTCAGATCGTGATCTACAACCGACTTTCTGATCTACGGCAAAGCAACATTGGGGCAGTAACGGAGGAAGATTATAATACTGGAGGTGCCACACATATCGTTGGTAAAAAGCTGATTCTGTATTTCAATGGAGATTATGTTGATTTCGAAAAACAGCTGAAATCGGGCCTTACACAGGTGATGATCAACAATATGATGTTTGGCGGAAAGCTGAAGGACGTTATTCGAAACAGCACTTTACTGAACATTCCACCTTGGTTTACGGGTGGCCTAATTTCCTACTTAGGTAGAGGTTGGAATGCTGAAATCAATAATGTGGTGAAGGATGGAATCACAAGTGGACGCTGGGAAAAATTCAATCGGCTTGAAGGAGAAGAGGCGATTATTGCTGGGCATTCACTGTGGAAATACGTTGCGGACACCTATGGAGAAAGCACGGTCAGCAATATTCTTTATATGACCCGAATTAGCCGAAACGTTGACAGCGGGCTCATGTTTGTTTTGGGGGTTTCCTTGAAAAACCTGATTGCAGAATGGCTTAATCACTACGACAAGAAATTCTACCGACAAGAGCAAAAACTGAAACTTCCGGAAGAGAAACCTCTGAATCGTGTCACCAAAAAACCACATCCCTTCTGTGTTTATGGTGCACCTTCATTCAGCCCTAATAGTAAGTATTTGACTTACAAAAAGAATGACCGTGGCCGAATCAAAGTTTACATAAAGGACTTGCAAACCGGGAAAAAGAAGGTCGTTTTCCGACAAGGGTACCGGTCACATCGTGTGATGGATGACAGCTATCCAATTATGACTTGGCATCCAAGCTCCGAATTGCTAACGATGCTTACCGAGCATAAAGGGGACATTAAGCTATTGATGTACAACCTAAAAACGAAGAAGACCGAGAAAAAAGAAATCTTCTATTTCCAGAAGGTCACCTCGGCCGATTACTCCAAGGATGGAAAGAGCCTTGCCATGACCGCTGTGCTCGAAGGCCGCTCTGACCTATATGAGTACAACATCATTTCCAATACATACGACCGGATTACCAACGACAACTTCACGGATCAGGACGCCAAATATCTGGATGGGTCACACATAATTTTCTCATCCAACCGAACCAACGATACCCTTGGTGAGATTAACACAGACCTTCTGGATCCAGATTTGTCTCAGGATTTATTCATCTATGATTTGAATGATAAAGACAAGATTCTGAGAAGGGTTACGAATACTGAGGATGCCGATGAAACTGAACCAGAATTGTATGCCGATGGAGAATTCTCGTTCTTATCTGATGCCAACGGCACCATCAATCGACACTTAGGCAAGCTAGACAGCAACATTGCCTTCATCGATACAATCACCCACTACAACTACTTTACAGAGACTCGACCAATCACTAATTTCCCTCGGAATATTACCAGTTACGCTGTTGATACAACCACAGGCACGATAGCGGATGTCATTCTATCCAACGGTAATTATCGACTCACTTTACACCCAAGAGAAAAGGAAATTGGGGTAGAATCTACTTCCACTAAACAGCAATCTACATTTAAGGAAAATACTGAATTTGAAGAAGAGACCGAGGAACAGGTTGGGGCAGTTGCACCAAATGTAACACCCGTTTCACCAGAACCAGAAAAGCCATTTGACCCAAACAACATCGACATTTTCAACTATCAGTTTGAATCTGAATTGGGCAATGTAAATGAGGAAAATAAAACTGGTAAACCTGAAAAGCGAACCGTTCCGCCAAAAGCAAACGCACAACCGACTAATCCGAACATGCCATATCGGATGAGTAGAAAGCTAGAGCGAGACAAGTCAAGATCACATGCCAAGCAACGGATTGACAGTTTGAATGCCGCTTTGAATTCTGCACAAATGCCAGAAGACAAATGGGAATTACCACAACAACGGTATTACCACAAGCACTTTTTTGTGGACTATGTGATTACTCAACTTGACAACAATTTCATCAACTCTACCTACCAGCGATACACTGGTGGTGGCGGATTTGTTAATCCAGGACTCAACGGGTTTGTAAAGCTTGGCGCATCAGATTTATTCGAAGATTACAAAGTTGTTGGTGGTTTTCGAATTGTCGGGAACTTGAACAATTCAGAATATTTCCTAACGGCACAAAACTTTAAAAAGCGACTCGACCATCAACTCACCTTTCACCGACAGGCGGTTGAAAGTCAGCCTGAATTCGATCAGATTGCTAAAGTCTTAACGCATAGTTTGATCTACAAGATGACTTGGCCGTTTGCTGAATTTGTTTCCGTTCGGGGTACGGTCACTGGCCGAAGCGACAAAACTGTTATAAAATCCACAACAGATAGAAATCTAAAAGAGCCAGATGACTACAAATGGCTAGGAGGATTAAAAGCTGAGTTCATTTTTGACAATACTATCTCTAACGGCATCAACCTGTATAGAGGCATAAGGATGAAAGCCTTTGGAGAATTCTATCAGAACATTGACAAAGATGCCGGAAACCTTGCCGTGGTTGGGGTAGATGTAAGAAATTATCAGAAAGTTCATCGAGAGATAATCTGGGCAAACCGATTTGCCGCCAGTACTAATTTCGGTTCAGACAAGCTTGTCTATTACATGGGTGGTGTTGACGATTGGATTGGTTCAAGGTTCAACAACCAAATGCAGGTTGATCCGAATGAGAATTACCAGTATCAGAGTTTGGCCACCAACATGCGAGGGTTCGCACAGAACATTAGAAACGGAACGAGTTTCGCATTAATAAATAGTGAATTGCGTATTCCACTATTCCGTTACCTATTTAACCGTCCGCTGAGATCCGACTTTCTACACAACTTCCAGATTGTAGGCTTTGGTGATATTGGTACGGCTTGGACAGGCGTTTCTCCTTTCTCCGAGGACAACAACCTGAATCAGGAAGTAATTGATTTAGGATCTACCGTTGTTACGCTTCGTAACAGACGCGAGCCAATCGTTGGCGGATTCGGAGTTGGAATCAGAGCTCGACTACTCGGCTACTTCATTCGAATTGACCGTGCTTGGGGTGTGGAAAACATGAAGGTCAATGACGGAATCTGGTACATTTCATTGAGCGTAGATTTCTAAGGCGCACTCAACTGCCAACCACCAGCTTACCCGTATACCTTACTCCTTCTTTATTGGTAGCCGTAATGGCGTAAATGCCATGCGGCCAGTTGGTAGTTGTTAGTTCGTAGCTGGTTGTAGCTGCCAAATCTTGATACACCACTCTACCCATTGCATCCAACACCATTATATTATAGGAGCCTGCAACAGGCAGGGTAAGGGTGGTTGAAGTAGCGGCAGGGTTGGGGTGTAGTGTAAAACTGCCTTGGGAAGTTGAAGATATTCCATTTGGCTCGCAAATGCCTGATGCCGTGTAATGGTAGCTATCAATAAAACTTGGTAGACCATAGGCTGAAACATAAGCCATAGCAATGGCAGAGTCCTGGAAACCACATTGTGGCGCAGGTAAATCTGGAAATGGGATGATGGATAGATACTGGTTGCCCAAGTTGTTAAGGTAAATAACACCATCCGGCCCAAGCTGCAATTGTTGGTATGACTCCGGTACACCAGGGAATTGATTTGTGGCTGAGTTAATTAAATATCTGGATTCCAAGAATGCACTAATATCGCCAGGTAGGTATGACAGATTATATTGCCAAACCTTGTAATCACTCAGGGATGAAACATAGAGAAATTGACTATTAGATGAAAAACTAAGCCCATAAGAGCCATTAGGGTAACCCAACAAGGTCGAGTCTGTGGCAAACGTAATTATGGAAGCAAGGTCTCCGGTACTTGGGTCAAACGAGGCAATGTCAATAAGCTTTACGGAATTAGTCACTGCAGAGGCTATGAACATCCCGTTTGGAGAGGCTTTCATTTGACCAATAGCTGCATTATGGGAATTGGGGTTTGCATGCTGATGAATAGGCCCAGTAAAATATTCCATTATACCATTGACGCCCGAGGAGCCAATTTCTGAAACCATATAGGCATTGCTGTTGTAGACATGGCCAATAAGCCAGTAACCACCATTTGATTTAGCGATTCCAACAATTTTCTCTGTCATATCATTTGCCAGAAGTGTATTTATTTGAAGTGGTATTACACCACTTTCACGGCATGCCGAAATAATCGAATACCGCATGCCATTTTCCAAATTATTCTGTGCGGCATCTAACGTGATTAACATGAATTCGGTATCACTCTCGGCCAACGGGATGATATACGCGGCATGGGTTGCAGATTGATGACCTCTAAGTGTGTCCAAAACAACATTGTGATTCCAGTCCCATATCCTCCGGCCATCAGAATAGAACAAGAGCTGCCCTATCGAATTACTTATGGATGCTGTCCCTTCCATTTCTTGATCAACAAGATCAATGGCACCATCACCAGACGTTACCGGTGTGGCTCCATTGAAATCTATGATATTCCCATTTCCAAACACCCACGTATTGCCTTGGCTCTGGGCAAAGAGAAATACAGGAAGAATGATAATAGCGAAGGACAAGCGGTAAAACACTATTTGGTTTTTAAGAGTTTATTGGTCTGAATTATTTCACCATCGACCACCAGAGAACAGAAATATACACCAGACGCAACTCCCGTACCATAGAAAGTAACTTTTCCGCGACCTTCCTGGTCGATACGGAATTCATTGATATTATTACCGCTTTGGTCATGAAGCATCACCTTCGCAACAACAAACTTTGAAGGAATATTAACGGCTATGGTAATATACTCGCTAAATGGGTTAGGGTCAGTTTTGAAGACAATGAATTTACCAAAATCATTTACAGCTTCAGATTCCACCATCCGAGCTTCTGCCGATGTTTCGCAACAGTCATACATTGTCTGACTGACCCAGTTCATTTGCTGATTAAGATTTTCTATCAGGTGCGATAGGCTGTCGTTTCTACTTACCATCTCCTTAATTGAATTAACAATCACGTATCTTAATGCCGTGCCATTATAGGACAGAAATTCACCGAGCTCATTCGTGGTTGAATCATATCGGGCAATTGTATCTAACATGTATGGAGCAACTTCAAGTAGATCCTGGGCGACAACACCAACATGTAATTCGTCTGAACGTAAACCATAAGTATCGTTGTACCGATATCTTTTGGGTTGAAATTGTAAAAGGACATCAAGCCCATCAGTAAATGCTGAAATGTCTTGTTTAAGATTGAAATCCGAAGGAGCGTCCCAATCGCCACCACCAGGCTTAACAGCATCATTTACTCCTAATTCCAATAATCCCGAAGGATTATTCGTCCCAATACCAACATTACCTCCTCCGTCCATAATCATCTTTGCGTTGCCGTTGTTGTTCTCGGTCCAAACGAATAGCGGCTTATAGCCATCACCACTTGCGGCCCCTGTGTAGCGCCTGTCAAACTGCATTATTGCTGCCAAGGGAACACCATCGGCATCGGCAGCA